>NZ_JALAHD010000180.1 GCF_022712095.1 Chryseobacterium sp.
TAATCTGGCCGAGAAAAAGAGGTTACTAAAATGAAATAATACTTTAAAACAATTCAAATTTTTAAGAAAATGAATTATAAAAAACAATCACTAAAATAACAGTGATAGGAGAGGTTTTAACTTTTCTCTGGAAAAACTATCCATATAAGGGTGTAACAAAACCTTTTTACTTTTAACTAATTACACAAATAATAATTATGAAAAAGAAACTTTCCCTTTTTCTGTTATTGTTTTTCGGGATCTTGTCTTTTGCCCAGAAAACAGTTACAGGTAAAATTACCGATGAAGATGGAGTTGCAATTCCCAGTGCCAGTGTTACGATTGAAGAACCAGGAAAAGATGCTATTCTTGCTTATGGAATTACCAATTCCAAGGGGGAATATAAAGTAACATTTACCTCTGCTGAATCTAATGTGGACCTAAAGGTGAAAGCATTTAATCAAAAATCCCTTACAAAACAGATCAGTAATAATGATCAGAACCTTAATTTCAAAATGCAATCTGAAGCCACGGAAATTAAAGAAGTGCAGCTGAAAACAAAAATGATTACATCGCGTGGAGATACTATTGCTTATGATCTTAAAGCTTTCGACAGTAAAAGTGACAGGACATTAGCTGATGTTATGAAGAAAATCCCGGGAATTGAAGTTAATACGGATGGGACTATTCTTTATCAGGGGAATGCAATTAACAAGTTTTATGTAAACGGAAAAGACCTGATGGAAGGAGGATATGGAACTATCAGTAATTCTCTTCCGAAAGATGCCGTACAAAAAGTGGAAGTACTGGAAAATCACCAGCCTGTAAAAATACTTCAGGATAAAATACCTTCTGATCAGGCGGCAATCAATATCAAACTGAAGAATTCCGTTACTATGACTGGTAGAGGAGAAGTAGCAAGCGGATTCGGAGATCCTTGGCTATGGAATGTAAAATTAACACCAATGTTCTTTGGACAGAAAAGTCAGTGGGTGGTTAATTATAAAACCAATAATGTCGGAGAACAGGTAGAAAATGAAGGAAATATTCTTGCGTTCGGAAGCGGATGGGAAGGAAGAAGAATCAATGCGGCTCAGAATGTCTGGCTCAATGTAGAAACAGCAAGTACTCCAAATCTTCCGGTAAAAAGATACTTAATGAACAATGTACATTATTTATCCGCCAATTATTTAACGAATATTGACAGCAAAAAGGAATGGGAATTAAAAGCTAATGCGAATTATACCAATAATGCGGTAGAAAGAGAAGATGAAGTGGAAACCAGATATTTTGGGGCAGATGGAGATGTTCGATCAACAGTGTTTACAAGTACAAGAAATAATTTTTATACCGATAAACTGAAGGGAGAATTTACTTTTACAAAAAATGCTAAAAAAGGATTTTTCAAGAATACCACCAGTTTCAGCCAGTTCTGGAATGCAGATCGTGCTGTGGCAACAAGAGAAGGCAGATTGGGAAATGAGTCGGTAGAATCACCAACTTCTTCTTTCCAAAATTCATTAAGTACAATTATCCCCTGGAAAGAGAAAATGATTAATCTGAAATCATATATTAATTATCAGGATGACAAACAAACGTTACAAGTTTCACCAGCAAGCTATTTGCAGATTCCATACAGAAATCCGGTTGTAGACTCTGTGACAACTATCAACTTTGCTCCTGGAACACTGGCGGTACAGAACTTCAGAATAAAAACATTGGATACCTCCCATTCAGCCAATATTAGTTTTACCTCAAAAGGCTGGACCTTTACACCACAGGTGGGAATCGATTTCTCATCAGATAAATTGACTACCAATTTTAATGGGGTGGCTGTTGCCAATCCGAATCTCCCGGGAGATGTTCCTCCTAATTTTGATGATCCGATGTATGAAAATAATTTAAGATTTACAGAAGTGGTTCCAACGGCATCATTAGGTCTCAACTATAAATCAGATGCATGGAGTTTATTTGCAAATATTCCTGTGAACTTTAATAGTATCAAAGCAGAAGACGGACTTAGAAATGTTTCTAAATCTTTAAACAAGACTACTTTTACACCGAATGTTTTTGCTCAGTATTCATTTGCTTCATTCTTTAAAGCAAGTGTAAACGGAAGTATTAGTAATAACTTTGGAGACATTCAATCGGCCTATGCCGGATACATGCTGTTAAGCCCTGGAGGGTTTAATGTAATGAGTCCAAGCAATCCTATTCCTGAAACGAATACTAAAAGCGGGGGAGCAAGATTGGAATACAGAAACCCATTAAATAACTTATTCTTCAATGTAAATTACAGATTGAGTGACAGCAAAAAGAACTTATTATCATCTCCCATATTGGATGCAACAACAGGTTTTACTTTAATGCAGTATAAAGAACAGGATAACCATTCCAAAAGCAATACTTTCAGTGCTGAAATTGGAAAATACTTTCCTAAATTTAAAACCAATGCATCTATCAGTTATAACAATACCGCAGCTAAGTCTGATGCTTTCTTAGATGATAACCAATATCAGAATAGGAACAATTCCCAAACGTATGGATTTAAATTTAACAACACCTACTTTAGCTGGATGAGTTTGGATTATAACCTTAATCTTTCAAGAAATAAACAAGAAAATGTTGGATTAATCGGTAATGGAGGGAAATTAGGAGTCAATGAAGGATATAATCATAATCTAGCTGTATTTTTCTATCCGATAGAAAACCATACTATAGGATTTAATTGGGATCAGATCAATTCTAAATTAGGAGATACCAAATATACCAATGCATTTTATGATCTTTCTTATCAATTTACCTGGGCAAAAAAGAAAATTGACTTTGAATTAAAGTGGATGAATATTGCCAACAGAAAAGTTTTTGAAACCTATAATATCAATGCCTCCACAAACAGTATTTCTTATACAAGAATACAGCTTCGTCCAAGCCAGGTCATGTTGGCGGTAAAGTTCAACTTCAAATAAAACAAAAAACCATCTCGATCGAGATGGTTTTTTTATTGAAAACTTATGAGTACTGAGAGTCGGCAGTGGGTCCATAACTTCCGGGAAGCGGAATATCATTTAATCTGTAATAAACGCCTAATTGAGCTCTATGATGGGTAATCTGGTTAAGACTATGCCTGATCGCTCCATACTTGCTCCATTTCATCAATTCTTCACCATTATTTTTAATGGCCCAACTAGGATTAAGATCCTCTTCCTGTATGCTTTCTAATGCTTTTTTACCATTTTCATAATCATCGTCCAGTTTTTTCAAAAGCTCCTTTCTCGTTGAAAGATGGGTTGGTTTGTATGCATTTTTTGCAAAATCCAGCTCAGAAGTAGATAAAATGGTTGCCGGCCATCCGAATATTTCTACAATATGAGTGGCGAGAGGCATCATTTTCATACTTTTTTCATGAGGAGCATATTCATTTTTTTCTTCCGGAAATAATTCGATAAAGCTTTTTGTAATCTGGTATTCATTTTCCAGCTCTGATTTTAATTGAGATAACGTGTCCATAATATTTTGGTTTTTAGTAGATTAAAATTAAACTTTAATTAATAAACAGAAGAAATAAATTTAGAATATTTATAAAAAAATAATATATTTCTAGAACATAATTGATAGTTAAATAGCAAAACTGTTGTAACAATTTTTATTAAAAGACAACTAATTGAAAAACAATTATAGAATGAAATCCTTATTTTCTGCTTTTTTTATTGCTCTTTTTGCCCTGTCAATGGCTCAGGAATCCAAAGAAACTGCCAATCGTTTCTTTTATGAGCTAACCTTCAAACCTAAAAAAGATTCAACCAAATTAGATAAGGTGATTACTATTTTGGATATTACCGATAAAAACAGGTCTGTTTATCAGGATTATACGGTTATTGCTCAGGATTCAATTATGAAAATAGAATTTGAAGCCATGCAGAAGGCTGGTGTAATGAAAGATCTTTCAAAATCACTTAAACAACCGAAAATTTCTGCGAGGATTTATAAGTTTTATCCGAGTATGAAAGTAGAATATGTAGAAAAAATAGCGAATGGATTTACTCCAAGCAGTATAGGGTATGATGAAACTATCAAGTTTAATTGGAATATTCAAGCAGATAAAGAGAAAATAGGAGAATATAATACCCAAAAAGCAACCACTGAATTTGGAGGAAGAAAATGGACAGCATGGTTCAGTACCGATCTACCTTTTCAGGATGGTCCCTATAAATTTTCTGGGCTTCCGGGGCTTATCGTGAAAATAGAAGATGATGGGAAAAATTATTCTTGGGTTTTACAGGGAAATAAAAAAATTAAAGATTATTCAGAATTCTCCTATATTGAAACATTTGCACATGCTACAGGTGGAAAAGTAAATGTAGTTTCTAGAGAAAAGTTCGAAAAAACCTTTAATGATTTTAAAAAAGATCCATTTGCAACAGCAAGACCAATGTTCACACAGGAAATGATGTCCAAAACCATTCCGGGAATGGATGGAACTATCGGAGATATGATCAAGAAGCAGGAAAAACAATACAAAGACTTTTATAATGCTAATGATAACCCTGTAGAAATCAATCAACCACAGGATAAAAAGAAAAAATAACATTCATTAACTAAATTATATTTAAACAAATAAACCCAAGTGTAGAAATATGTTTGGGTTTATTTATGTCAAAAATCATGTTATTTAGATTAAATTTAAATAGCGTATATTTGCATA
>NZ_JALAHD010000181.1 GCF_022712095.1 Chryseobacterium sp.
ATTTAACATAATTATTCAATTGATGATATTCCTTTACCCCTGATAACCTAATAATTTCCTTATTTGATAGAAGAACCTTTCAATAAGTCTTAAATCCTGGGTCACTACTTCAGCACTTCCCTTAAGTTCTTTATCAAAAATAAGCTTTTTATCGTAAGAAGTTTTTAATCCTTTAGGAAGACTTACATCTACATAATAATTTCCATTCTGATCCGGAGATAAGGAAATATTCTGGACACGTCCTTCGATGATACCATATTCTTGGTAGCGGTAGTTGTCCAGCTTAATGAGTACCTTTTGCCCTGTTTTTATTTTCCCTGAATTTGTAGTAGGTACCGACATTCTCCCCATTAATAGATCCTTTTGCTTAGGAAGAATTGATAAAATAACATCCCCTGCTTTTACGAACTGGTTTTCTCCAAAAAACTGCTGGAAACTTGCGACACCTTCCGTAGAGGAAATAATCAGATAATCCTGTTCCCATTGCTTTAAGGATTTTCTTAATTGCTCAAATAGCTGCAGGGTCTGTGAAGAATATGTAATCCTGTCTTTTTCTGTATTGATAACGGCTCCGCTTTTTGTCTTATTAATATTCGCTATAGCTTCCCCGATTTGTGAAATAGAGATATTAATATTTTCGATATTCTGCTGGGCCTGAAGATATTTAATTCTTTCATTTTCCAGTTCAACGGCAGCGATAACACCCTGGTTGAAAAGCTCCTGGGAACGCATGAAATTCTTTTTGGTCAGCTCATATTTGACTATTTCCAGCTTTTTCTGTTGATTCAGAGTGGCAATTCTGGCCTTGTATTCTGCCATGCTTTGATTAGCGGCAAGGTTTTCAGGAGCATAAGGTTCAAGACGTGTAAAAAGTTGTTCATCCTGTAAAGCCTTTGCAAAATTGTTATAATCACCCTGAAGCTCACCCAGCTTAAATATCGAAGCAGTAGAGAGGGGGAAATGACCAAGCTTTGCCGGCGTCATGGAATCTATCAATGTTTTCAGTTCCAGAACATCTTTATAATTGGCTGTAGACTGTAGGACCATTAATACTTCATTAGGACTTACCTCCTGATGATTCCTGATAAAAATCTTTTCTATTTTAGAATTGGTACGGGCTTCCAGTTTTTCCGGAGGATTTTGAGAGGTCACCGTAATAGGGGCAGGAATAAATTCCGGGTATTTAACAACATAGCTCATTACCAGAATAATGACCAGAATGATCAGAATAACTGTATTTCCCCAACGGATCATCCAGTGAGGAGGCTGTGTAAGAATATCCTGCACGCTTTCTGAGCGGAGTTCTATATTATCTAAAATATCTTTTTCTTTCATTTTTTTGTACGTAATATATCCGACATTGTACAATATTAACTACCAAGTTCCAGTTGATTTTTTACCAGTCGGTAATATTCACCTTTTAGGGCTACTAATTCCGTATGATTACCTTCTTCCACAACTTTTCCTTTGTCTAAAACAATAATTTTATCAGCATGTTTTACCGTAGAAAGCCTGTGTGCAATGACAACAGCTGTTTTACCCTTAAAAAACTGCTCCAGATTTTCCATAATAACTTTTTCATTATTGGCATCCAGGGCGGAAGTGGCTTCATCAAAAAGGATGTATTCCGGAGACTTATAAACAGCCCTAGCGATAAATAATCTCTGCTTTTGTCCTCCGCTGACTCCTATGCCTTCATTCCCTATTTTAGTGTTGTAGCTAAGAGGGAGTTCTTCAATAAAATCCTTAATATTAGCGATTTCAACAGCTTTTCTTAATTTTTGTTTATCGATATAGTCTTCACCGATTGCAATATTGTTGGCGATGGTATCATTGAAGACATAGCCTTCCTGCATAACCACGCCGCAGTGATCTCGCCAGAACCTTGGAGAAATATTCCTAAGCTGGGTATTTCCGATTTTAATATCTCCTCCATTGGGCTCGTAGAACTTCATGAGCAGTTTGAGAAGAGTGGTCTTTCCACTTCCGCTGGCTCCGACGATAGCTGTTGTTTTTTGATAAGGAATGCTTAAACTAAGATTTTCAAAAACAGATGAATCCGAACCGATATACCGGAAAGAAACATTTTCGACTTCAATATCTTTTTTCGGAATTTCCATGGCATATTGTTCATCACTGCTTTCTTCATCTTCTTTATCATGAATTTCTCCCAGTCTTTCCAATGAAATTTTAGCATCCTGGCTCTGGCGGATAAAATCTACCAATTGTAGTAAAGGGCTGTTGAGTTGTCCGATAATGTATTGTACGGAAAGCATCATCCCCAAAGTAAGACTCCCGCTGAGAACCAATTTGGCTGAAAGAAAACTTACCAGAATATCTTTCATCTGGTTGATGAAATTTCCTCCTACGGATTGCCACTGTTCTAATGAAAGGGATTTGATTCTTATTTTAAAAAGTTTGACCTGAACAAATTCCCAGTCCCAACGTTTCTGTTTTTCCGCGTTATGCATTTTAATTTCCTGCATTCCGTTGATCAGTTCAATTACTTTACTCTGTTCTTGTGATACCTGGGAAAATCTTTTGTAATCCAGTTCTTTCCTTTTTTTTAGAAAAAATAAGATCCATCCAAGATATGCGACAGCACCCACAAGATAAACGATAAAAAGCCTATAATCATAAAATAATAATATAATACTGAAAATAATAAGGTTGACCATAGAGAACAGGGTGTTCAGAGAAGAAGTGGTGAGCAGCTGTTCGATCCGGTGATGATCATTGATCCTTTGCATAATATCTCCGGTCATTCTCGTATCAAAGAAACTGATGGGCAGTTTCATTAATTTGATAAAGAAATCAGAAATAATGGAAATATTGATCCTTGCCGACAGGTGGAGAAGAATCCAGCTTCTGATGACTTCAATTCCCATTCTTCCGAGAAATAACATGATCTGAGCAATAAGAACCAGATAAATGAAGTTCAGATCCTGGTTTTGTATTCCGACATCTACAATACTCTGAGTAAGAAAAGGAAAAATAAGGGAAAGTAAACTTCCTGCTAAAAGTCCTATAGCCAGCTGGGCAACAAGTGATTTATATTTTAAAAGATATTTGGAGAGAAAGGAAAAACTGGCTTTGCTTTCATGATCATCAAATTCTGTCTGAAAGAATGCCGGAGTAGTTTCAAGAACGAGTGCTATTCCTTCCTCGGTATTTTCATTGGCATTTTCACCGATCCACAAATTGATAAACTCTTCTTTAGGGTAAGTAATCAATCCATAGCTGGGGTCTGAAATATAAACTTTCCCTGTTTTATCTATTTTATAAACGACAACAAAATGATTTTTATTCCAGTGTACAATACAAGGCAGAGGAACTTCTTCGTTCAGGGTATTGAAATCAATTTTTATTCCTAGTGACCTGAATCCAAGATTTTCTGCTGCATCACTTAGCCCAAGAAGGCTGCTTCCTTCTCGCGTAGTTTCGGAAAGGTTACGGATCTGCTGTAAAGAAATGGTTTTACCGTAATATTTACTGATAATACGGAGGCAGGTGGGACCGCAGTCTTTGGTGTCAGGTTGTTTATAAAAAGGAAATTTCTTCAAAATCTATATTTTATACCAATAGGTGAGTTTTACTTTTTTTCAAATTAAATGCTTTCATCCTCCAGTAGTTCATCTATAAAATAGATAATATCTTCCCTGTCATATTTATCCGGAAACTGATATCCGTTTATTAAAAATATCGGAGTGAAATTTAATCCTGCCTCTGAGTTCTCTCTGGACATTTCAGCTAATGAACCTAGATTCTCTCTATACTGGCTTTTACTGGCCATAGAATGAATTTCAGACTCATTTCTGGTTTCATACCATCTTTCTATAGTTTTCAAAAATTCACTTTCCGGCCTATTCTTATAGATATACATAAAATCAAAAAGAAGGAGGGTGAGTTTTTCCTCTGCTCTATCCGGGAAATAATTAAATCTTATCTGTACTGCAAGATCCTCAGGATATTTTTTCAAAAGGTTTTCCAGAATAGTATGAGCGTTTTTACAAAAGCCACAATAAGGATTTGAAATAACGGAGATGTGAAGTTTTGCAGTGGGATTTCCTACTGAAAATGTCTGCCGGTCGGTAAAGGTAATTTTTTCCTGGTCCAAAAGTTCTCTTTTAAAAAGATCGTAGCTTCTTTTAAACCGGAGATTTTTGGTATTTGATTTTTGTAAAGTGTCTCTTTCCTGCAATAGATTATTAATATAAGATACAGAGGAAAAAATGATTAACCATAATAACAAGCTTAGGGTAATAATTTTGCTGTCTATAAAAAGGTTTTCAAAAAGCAAAAAACTGATCAGCAGTTGAACTACCAGAACAGAAATGATCAGAAGGCAAATCCTGCAAAATGTTTTTTCTACGAAAGCCTGGATATAGAGAGAATAGCAGATAGCAATAACAGAAGCCCATGTAAATCCTTTAATAATAAATGAAGTAGTAGGGAAAAATAAGCCTAATATATTAAGTCCTATGAAATAGATTAATGAGAAGTCTGCAAATTTTAATCCTAAAATATTGGTTTTATCGTGGTTGATTATTTTGTTGCAGGAGTTTTCGGATGAATCAGCAGACTTACCGATACCCTGTCCACAAATGTTTTTAATAACGGAAGATGTACTTCCAAACTTTTGACTGAAAATTTCAAAAGAAATATAAAATCCTATTATGGAGAATAGATTAAATACAGACTCATACCAGATGAAATTAATGATAGAGTAGAGTAAAGCAATACCTAAAATAATATAGACCAGGGTCTTAAAATTAGAAAAAGAACCGGAAGTGATAGTGTTCTCCGTTTTTTCAAATAATAAGATAAAGTTCGTAGACTGATGGTAAAGTTGCTGCTTACTGATGGTTTTTATTTTGTCTGAGTAAACGGCATATTGTTTTCCTGTTTTTTTAACCACAGAGAAAGCATCATCCACAATAGCAATAAATTCTTCCGGAAGGTCATCCCAATACTGTTTTTCCAGTTCATAAGCATCATTTTTTACTCCCATAAAATTGAGCGTATCACTAAAAGCCAGTGCGGATGGGTAGTGGGGATGGGAACTGAACTGAAACAGGAACTCCTGTTTATCAAGCTTAAGATAATTAATTAATTTATCGAGTATCATGG
>NZ_JALAHD010000014.1 GCF_022712095.1 Chryseobacterium sp.
GACAAATAATATGTCATATGTTAATGGAAATAATTTTAGACTGGTAATTATTCCTGCCAGTACAGGTAGTAGTCTTAAAGCAGCGGCTCCTGTAGATTATAATGATTATAATAGTGTTATTAAATATTATAATATTGATGAGTCTAAAATTAAATCACTTTAATCAGAATATATCTTTTCAATTTTTTATAATTAAAAAGCTTCAGGAATTTTCTGAAGCTTTTTTGTGTTAATCCTATTTTAATCCTGTTCATCAAGGAGATGCCCAAAATAGTCCTTTTTAGTCTTCAAATAGCCTCTGCTGATATCATTAGCAGGTATCTGTAAAGGAACTCTCGAATTGAGGTGAACATTACTTTCTTCAACATATTTTACCTTTTCAGGGTTATTGGTCAAAAGATTAATGTCTTTGACACCTAAAAGATTTAGAATATCTATTGCTACATTAAAGTTACGGTCATCAGCAGGAAGCCCCAATTTTAAATTAGCTTCTACAGTATCCAGTCCTTTTTCCTGTAATGAATAGGCTTTTAATTTATTAATAATTCCGATATTTCTCCCTTCCTGACGAAGGTAAATAATAATACCTCCATTTTCATGGATGTATTTCATGGCAGCGTCTAATTGCTGACCACATTCGCATTTTTGTGAATGGAAGACTTCTCCCGTAATACATTCTGAATGAAACCGCACATTCACAGGTTTTGAAAAATCTGTATTTTCTGCGATAATAGCCATGTGTGGCATCCAGTCTGCTTCGCTTTCGGAGAAAGCTATCATCCGGAAAGATCCATATTCCGTAGGAACATTGGCTTCCGCCTGAATTTTTATCATTTGATTTATCCCAATTAGTTTAATTTCCTTTTAAAGAATCTTCGATAACGGTAGTGTTAGTTTTTAGTCTTACCAAATACCGGTTAAGGACTTCATTATCATCCTGATCAAGATTCTGTCGAAGTTTCTGAATTTTTTTGTATGATTTTTCAAAGTTTTTAATGGCTCTGTCTTTTCCTGGAACATTTCCCGCATCAATAGCATACAGATAATTCTGAAGGCTATATTTCAGTACGGTAACTTCCTCATTTAGCTTTTCATTTTTAAACTTTGGAAAAGTTGAGATTAAATTAGAAATTTCGGAAGCATTGACATTTTCTTTGATATTAATATCAATACTCGATTTTAATCCCTTATCCGAATCGGAGCCTTTTGCTTCACTATAGAAATTATTGGACAGCGGAGAAAAATTTAACTTTTCCGTTGCACAAGAAGTAGTGATGATGAATAGTACTCCAAAAAAAAACAGTTTTTTCATTTTTGTTGCCCCTTTTGATAAAGGATTGGGTTAAGACTTTCATCGTTGTACATTTTCATTTGTTTGTACACTTTCATCTTAACGTCACCGTTCTCAATATCGGCAAGTAATTGATCGATAGAAGTAGATAGATCTTCTTTCTGCATAAGAAGTACATCCAATTTTGCTTGACAGTTTAAGCGGTGCTCTTCTGTTGCGGATTCTCTATTAGCTTCTAGCGACATATGATAAACCTTTAATGCAAGAATTGATAATCTGTCTACTGCCCAGGCAGGTGTTTCAGAATTAATTTTTGCATGGGGTTTAGGAGTTATATTTTTGAATTTTTCAAGAAACCAACTGTCTATAAATTCCACTAAATCTGTTCGTTGCTGATTTGAGTTGTCAATTCTTCTCTTTAATGCAAGAGCTTCGGTTGGGTCTATATTTTCATCTCTAATAATATCTTCCAAATGCCATTGAACGGTATCAATCCAATTCTTTGCGTACAAAATTCGTTCCAAACTGTCTTTTTCGAATGGATTATTGATAGGAGTATCGACATTATCAAAAATATGATAGTCTTCAATTGATTTACTGAAGACTTTCCATGCATTTTCTGTGAAATTCATTAATTGAAAGAATTAATTAGTTGCTAGCAGAATTATTATCTGTTGTAGAGTTTTTGTTCTCTGAAGTCGTTTTATCGTCTTCTTTTACCGCATCTTTAAATTCTTTAATACCTGAACCCATTCCTCTCATTAATTCAGGGATCTTCTTACCTCCAAAAAGCAATACTAATAATATAGCTACGATAAGGATGTGTTGCCATGATAAGGCTAATATTGTTAATGTTCCCATTTCTAAACTTTTTTGCAAAGTTAATCTTTTTTTAATACGAAACCCAACCTAACGGATCAACCGGAGTACTTCCGTTCCATACCTGGAAATCAAGAGTATACGATCCGTCAAAGTCCTGACCTACCGTTCCTACCGTAGTTCCGGCGGAAACCTGTTGGCCTTTTGAAACATTTACGTTTCCTAGATTGGAGTAAATTGTAAAGTAATTTCCGTGTTTTACGATAACTGTTTTGGTACCGTCATTATTTGCCAAGACAGAAGATACTGTACCCGGGAATACGGATTTGGCACGAGCACCTGAAGGAACTGAAATCTTGATTCCGTTATTTTCTTCTACGATATTTTTAAACACAGGATGTGGCTGTCTTCCGAAACGGTGGGTAATCTGTCCCTTATCCACAGGGAACCCTAATTTGCCTCTGTTTTCAGCAAAGTTATTTCCTGCCGCTGTAGAAACTCCAAAGTTAGTCATTGCTTTAGATTCTGCAGCTTTCTTTTCGTCTTCTTTTCTTTTCTCTAATGCAGCCTCAGCTGCTTTAGCTGCAGCTAATTTATTAGCTGCTTCTCTTGCTCTTGCATTAGCTTCTTCTGATGCTTTGGCTGCTGCAATTTTTCTTGCTTCATCTTTAGCATTGGCTTCTGCTCTTGCTGCCTCTTCGTTACGTTTTCTTTCTTCTTCAGCACGTTTTGCTGCTAATTCAGCTGCTTTTTTAGCTTCAGCTTCAGCAAGTTTTCTTTCTCTTTCTAATGCTTCCGCTCTTGCTTTGTTTTCAGCTTCAATTCTTGCTTTTTCCCTTTCTGCAGCTAGTTTTGCCAAACGTATTTTTTCTGCTTCAGCCTTCTTTCTTGCTTCTTCTTCAGCCTTGGCAATTCTTATTTCTTCGGCAATGATGGCTCTGATTCTTCCCTCTAATGCCTTAGATTGTGTTTGTTTCTGTTTTAACTCAGCAGTCAGTTGACTTTCATTTTTCTTAAATTCAGCCACAAGCTGTTCTTTTTGGGTGCGCTCTGCATTGATGGTAGCTAAATCCTTTTGTTGATTAACCAAAAGCTGTTCTTTATCTCTTGCTGATTTCTGCTTCTGTGCAATTGATTTTTTTAATTGTTCAGCTGCATGAGAAATCTCAGCCGCTTTTTTATCTTGATAGTCAGAGTATTGCTTTAAATACTGAACTCTTCTTAAAGCTTCTCCCAGATTTTTGGAAGAAAGGATGAAGGTTACTTTATTTTGTACGCCTTTGTTTTTATAGGCATTCACCAGTACTTCCGCATAGTTCTTTCTTAAAACTGCCAACTCTTTATTCTGACGATTGATTTCTAGCTGACGAAGATAGATTTCATCTTCGATAAATCTTTTTTCTTTTTGAGTATTGTTGTATACTTTCTCTCTTAATACTAACTTTTTATTGACACTAGTTAAATAGGAGATGGAAAGCTTGGATTCATTTCTTGTTTTTGCTAAATCCGAATTGATCTGAGCAATTTGTTTTTTAAGTTCAGCATTTTGTTTCTGCAACTGCTCTTTGTTTTGCCCAAAGTGCAATCCAAACAACAAAATTCCTATTAAAAAGCTAAATTTCTTAATCATTTAATCTCAATTTTCTTATAATTGGCTGGAACTGAATAGGGTGTTTCCATTTTAGAAAAGCCAAATTTCGTGTTTTCTAATAAGATCTGACTTGTTTTTGAACCTTTTATAATTATTTTAACATATTTAGGCATTCTGAGGTTATTTTTGAATGTTTCCCAGCCGTCATACAAGATTTCCACAGCATCATCCGAATCGGCATCCTGAAGTTTTACCTGTAATAAATCAAAATCATTAGAATATTGATAATTCACCTTGTATTCTCTTATTTTATCACCGGTTTCTATTTTCTGATTGGAAATAGAAGATAATTGATATCCCTGTATGTTTTTTGTAATACGGGCATTACGGTCACTCAGAGTAAAAAAGGTCCTTCCCATAAGTAACTTTTCCAGACTTTTATAATCTATAAAATTAACATTAAGCAGGTTATTAAAGTAATTGAAATCAGAGTCAATATAATTCTTGTTATATTTATCTAAAGCCTTAATTCCTTCCGGAGTGATGAGTGATCTTGCGGCATTGAAAAACAGGAAATTGATGTTAGCCCATATTTTTGTATCACTTTCAATATAAATAGTTGCATCCAGAGGACTTACCTTGATATTATCCGCTGTGATTTTACTATTGATTTTTATAAAATCAAATTTAGGCTGAACATATATTTTTTCATAAAAAGACAGTTTATCCGATATAGGTTCTCCTGCATCAATAGGTCCATTGCTACCTGCGTATTGTGTGCTGTCATTTTGTGGAACATTTTGCCCTACTGCCTTTCTGGTTTTACAGGAAAGTAAAGCGAATGTGATAAAAATTAAAGTGATCCAATTTTACATATTCAATTTTACGTAAATATTTTGCAATATTAACGCCAAACCACACAAAATCTTTTGTGTGGTTTGGATTGTTATTATTTAATTAAATTTTTTTATTCTTTATTTAAGAAATCAAGCACTGAATAATCACCCAACGAAATCTCTCTTGCAACTCCGAAATACTGTGCAGAATTTCCGATCATTGAATTGGATAAGTTTCCATGATCTATTACCGTATTTTCCTGTATTAAAGAATTATCAATATTGGAATTGATAACGATTGTATTATTTCCTAACGATACTCCAGGGCCTATTTTAGAATTGGATATTTTTACATTTTCTCCTATAAAACATGGTTGAATAATAAGTGAATTTTCAATATTAGCAGACGCCGGGTAGTGGCCCATTTCCTCTATCTCGTATTCTAATATTTTTCCATTGGTTTCTACCGTTGCATTTTTATTTCCGCAATCCATCCAGTCGTCGACTTTTCCTAAAGAGAATTTAGCTCCTTTGGATCTGAGGTTTTCCAATGCTGTTGTCAGCTGATATTCACCTCCTTGCTTAATATCATTTTCCATGATATAGTTAATTTCACTCATTAGCTTTTCAGCACTATTGAAATAATAAATACCGATAATGGCTAAATCTGAAACGTAAGTTTGAGGTTTTTCAATGAAATCTGTGATAAATCCGTAATCATCAAGCTTTACAACTCCAAAAGCAGAAGGGTCTTCTACTTTTTTCACCCAAATTACCCCATCTGAATTTTTATCTAATTTGAAATCTGCGCGGAATAATGTATCAGCAAATGCTACTACAACATCACCCTGCATCGATTGCTCAGCACATTTGATAGCATGGGCTGTTCCTTGTGGTTCATCCTGATAATATATACTTCCTTTTGCTCCTAGCTTTTCAGCTATCTGGGTAAGGGATTTTTCAATTTCAGGACCGAAGTCTCCAATAATAAAAGCTACTTCATCTATTTTTTCACCGGCAACTTTTGCAATATCTTCTACAAGCCTTTGCACAATAGGTTTACCAGCAATGGGTATGAGAGGTTTTGGAACGGTTAATGTATGTGGACGAAGTCTGGAACCACGTCCGGCCATAGGAACAATAATTTTCATAAACTATATAGGTTGTATTTATTAGTTGTTTTAGTCGTTTATAAAGATAGCAATTAAACGACCTTGAGAAGGTAATATTTATCAGCTTTCTTGTTTTTATAGTTGTAATCGGATTGGTTAGTATCAAAATAAATACCAAATACTATGCGCTCTTTCTTGTTCTTGCTAAAATTGTATTTTTTTCACTATAAATTAATATTA
>NZ_JALAHD010000182.1 GCF_022712095.1 Chryseobacterium sp.
GCTTATTTTTTATCTTTATGCGAAAATTTTGAACTAAAAACACATCTCCATGAAGTACTATAAATTATTATCAGTTTCTGTTTTATTCAGCTCCTTTTGTTTTGGACAACAATATTTTGAATTGAATGATGCATCAAAAAATTATAACCTCAGAATAAAAGTGGAGAAATGCGAAGGGGGTGAATGCGGTGGAAAAGGAGAAGTTGTTTTGTTCAATAAGAAAAATACTACTAAAGTACAGACTCTTGTTTCTGATGATCTCAACTTTTACCTGAATGAAAATCAACAGCCTACTTCCAATATTATTGAATTGTATGAGGATCAAAGTCCTGTGATATTTGATGATTTTAATTTTGACGGAACAGAAGACATTGCAGTTAGAAACGGGAATCAAAGCAGTTATGGAGGACCATCTTATGATGTATACGTTTATCACACTACCAAAAAGCAGTTTGTACCAAGCAGTGAGCTTACTGAGCTGGCTTATGATAATTTGGGAATGTTTCGGACGGATCAGAAAAGAAAGCGTATCATTACTTTCGCTAAATCAGGATGCTGCTGGCACTTGACGACAGAATATACTGTGGTTCCCAGAAAGGGACTTGTGAAAATTTTTGAGAAAGAAGAAGATGCAATGGGCGGGGAAGGAACGTTAAAAGTAATTACAAGGGAAAAAATAAATAATAAATGGGTAGAGAAAATGAAAGTCTATCCTATAGATCAATATTATGAACAATAAATTATGAAGATAAGAAAGGAAATAGATTTTATTTTAGCAGTTGATGCTTTAAAAAATGTACAGAGAAGAAATTATAATGCAGATGATTCCAGGAGGGAAAATACAGCAGAACACTCCTGGCAGATTATTATTCTTGCTCAGATTCTTTTTCCCTATGCAAAGAACAAAGAACAAATAGATTTGTTAAGAGTTATAAGGATGCTTTCTATTCATGACCTGGTAGAAATAGAAGCGGGAGATACTTTCCTTTTTGATGAAAAGGCAATGATAGGAAAGTTTGAAAGAGAAAGACAATCCGCAAGGAACATCTTTGGAATTCTGGATGAACCATTACGTTCAGAGTTTTTTGATCTCTGGATAGAGTTTGAGGAAGAAAAAACACCGGATGCTGTGTTTGCCTGCGCTATAGACAGAATTATGCCGTTTATTCTTAATTCCTATACATCAGGAAAAAGCTGGACAGAAGCGGGGGTTACCGAAGGGCAGATCAGGAATATGCTGGAAAATGCAATAAGCAGGGCTTCGGATGAAATGGGAGAAGCCTTTCAACACCTATTGAATATAAATTTGGAAGAACAAAAAGTGAAAAGATAAAAACTTACTGTTGTCATTTCGAACAAACTAAGAAATCTTTTTTATAGTTTTATACTGGGAATGTTTTTTTAATATTCCGTACAGAATAAATAACCTCCTTTATATTTAAAAGGAGGTCTTTTTATTATTACAATATCTGAACAGGCTTCTTGAACTCATCAATGGCCACAAATGTAAAGTCACCTACAATAGCTCTTTCCCTTTCATAAGAATACATCTGTTCTGTATAGATCTCCACATTCACTTTCATACTTGTATTTCCTACATGAGACACTTTTCCGATCAGTTCAATAATGGTCCCTGCCGGAATAGGTTTGTTGAAGTCAATTTTATCACTATTTACCGTTACCACTCTTTTTCTGCAAAAACGGGTAGCTGTAATAAAAGCTACTTCGTCCATCAGCTGCATGGCAGTACCTCCGAAAAGTGTATCGTAATGATTGGTTGTGTTAGGGAAAACTGCTTTGAAAATCCTTGTTTCGGAAGCTTCAATTCTTTCTTCTTTAGTCATATTTCTTAATTATTAAAAGCGAAATGAAAGAAAATTGAAACAATAAAATGGATCAGGAATAAATAGAATTATTCCCGGATACATTCATCAGATATCAATAAACTTCAGATCGCGAAAGTTTCTTGTTGTAAAGAAAAGGCAGGTCTCCTGACTTGTAACATCTTTATTTCCTTCCCGTACCTTTAAGAACAGTGGTTATTAATAAAAACTTTGGTTACTTACAGTTGCGCGACAGTCCGTGATTTTCACACGGTTCCCTTTTAATCTGCTGCTAAGCGGAACCCATTCCTGTGATGAAAAAGCAAAAATAAAAAAAATTGAGAGATTATTCCGGGTTATTATAAATAATCTGATTGATTACTTTGCCCTGTTTTATAGTCCATACCGTAGTATATCTGTTTTCACCGGAACCATTGATCATATAAAGGAAAATATTATCATTATCAATAGCAGTGACGCCGACATTATTAAAATCCATACTGGGCTGGAAAAGATTTTTAATTGCTTCCCGTACAAAAACAGAACCTCTACCAGGCTGCTGTACCCGGATTGATTTTACTTCGGTCATCCCTTCCGGAATTTCTTTGCTGATTCCCCACGGTTTGATTTTATCGATTGTAAGTATCTTTCCGTCCGGATCTTTTTCCTGTTTACGATAGCTGGCATTGGAAGGATAAATATCAATAATAATCTTACTTCTTTGTGCTGTCGGGATTTTTTGATTGGTATTATCTGTAAAGATCAGAGATCTTCCGTTTTTTGATTTCGAAGGAGTATACTGTGGAAGCTGATCAATAAAGATGATGCGGTCTTTGTTTACCATTCCTTCTTTATCAAGGCTTTCGTATCTTACAAAAGGCTTTTCTGTCTGGGGTTTCTCGGGGTACTTGATCCATATCCATTCTGTTTCTCCCGGAGCAGGCTTTACATACATGAAAATATCCCCTTTACGGAGCTTATCGATAATTTTCCTGTAATCATCCTTGGCGATGCGGACATTGGCATACCCGTCTTCAGCTTTTACTACTCCGAATGGTATTTTATTCTGAGCTGGCGTAAAAACAAAAGAAAATAAAAAAATGAACAGATAAATAGCTTTATGTAAGGA
>NZ_JALAHD010000183.1 GCF_022712095.1 Chryseobacterium sp.
TCCAAAAATAAGAAATAAAACCCGACCCCTTAAAAAATGTTAAATAAAATATAATTTAATACATTCATCTATTTCAAAACATAATTCTCAATTTTATAACAGCTTATTTAAGATATAATTACAAAATAAACCAAAAAAAATAGAATACTTTCTTAAAAAGACGAAAAAAGTAAAAATATCATTTATTGATCTAGGTCAATGATTTTTATTGATCTAATCCTCTAAATTTGCTAATACAATAATTAACAAATAAAAAATAATAACAATGGCTACAAAATGGAATTTAGACCCAACTCATAGTGAAATTACTTTTAAAGTAAAACACATGATGATTTCAAACGTAAAAGGAAGCTTTAGAGATTTCACCGCTGAGATCGATGCGGAAGATGATACTTTCCAAAACGCTACCACTACTGCAACTATTCAGACTGGTTCCGTATTTACGAACAATATAGACAGAGATAACCATTTAAAATCTGCAGAATTTTTCAATGCCGAAGAGCATCCAACTATTACTTTTGAATCTCAAGCATTAAACAATACAGTTACAGGTAATCTTACCATTAATGGAATTACAAAACCGGTAACTCTTGACGTAGATTTTGGGGGCATTAATAAAGATCCCTGGGGAAATACAAAAGCCGGATTTTCTTTTGAGGGAAAAATCAGCAGAAAGGATTTTGGCTTAAACTGGAATGCAGCATTGGAAGCAGGAGGTGTGATGGTGAGTGATGATGTAAAAGTTGCAGGTGAACTACAATTTGTAAAACAATCATAATTTCAATACTTCTTATCTTAAGGGTTTGAAGAAATTTTAAACATTTTGCTTTGAACCCTTTTTAACTTATAATTATAAAATCTAATTTAAATAAAACATACAAAAAATTATTCATTAACTATTCATTTTATAAAACACAATTATGAAAAATGTTTTTTCGCAGCTTTTTTGTAAAGCTTTATTATTAGCAGCATTTATGATTGTTGCTTCAGTGCCTGTAACTTCTAAGTTATCAGCAGGTGAATTCCCACTTCCAAAAGGATTTAAAAGTGAATTCAAAACTATTAATGGAGTTAAAATGCATTATGTAAAGGGAGGCTCCGGACCTTTAGTGTTTATTCTTCATGGATTTGGATCTACATGGTCTGAATGGAGTCAGGTAATGCCTGAACTTGCTAAGAAGTATACTGTAGTAGCGCCTGACCTTCCGGGATTAGGAGAATCAGGAGTTGCAAAATCTTTTCAGGCTTTAGATGTAGCAGATATCCTGTACAAGTTGGCATTAGAAAACAGTGGAAATCAAAAATTTTATCTTGTGGCTCATGACCTCGGTATTTGGAATTCATTCCCAATGTTAGTGCAGCATCAAGATAAAATTATTAAAGCTGTATATTTAGAAGCTCCTATTCCGGATGATTCATTGTATCAATTTCCAGCGTTCACACCTGAAGGAGAATCATACGTATGGCACTTTAGTTTTTTTGATGCTGATGAACATTTAGCAGAGAGATTAATAAAAGGAAAAGAAAGGTTTTTCTTTGAACATTTTATCAGAACTCACGCTTCTAACTTTGCGGCATTCTCACCAGAATACCTTGATAAGATAGCTAAATCTTATTCTAAGCCTCATAGCCTAAGTTCCGCATTCGCTTATTACAGAGTAGTTAATCAAAGTGTTAAAGATAACAAACGTTTAACTGCCAATACTAAAATTACTATTCCAATGATGGCAATCGGTGGCGGTGGTATTGGATTTGGAACTCAACAAGCCGAACAAACCCGTAAATACGCCACTAATGTAATAGGAGAAGTAATTCCAAAATGTGGGCACTGGATGCCAGATGAATGTCCAAAACCTCTTACAAAACTTATTGTAGACTTTTTAGCCGAATAAAGCCGATAATAGGGTATTATTTGTACATTAGAATTAAATTAGATTAGATTATGTATAAATTTTATTAAAGTCTATCAAAAAAGGTTCAGAGGTTTATATAAACCTCTGAACCTTTTATCTTTTTAAACATAAAATTATGACCCTTAACGATCTACAGAATATCAGTGAACAGTTTAAAACAACTCAGAGAATGCCTGTCTTATTTTTAGGGCATGGCTCACCTATGAATGCTATTGAAGAAAATTTGTTTGTACAAGGATTCAGAATGGCAGCACAGAAAATCCCAAAACCAAATGCCATCTTATGTATTTCAGCGCATTGGTTTACAGATGGTACTTTTGTTACCGCTATGAATATGCCTAAAACTATCCATGATTTCTATGGGTTCCCAAAAACTTTATTTGAAGTAGAATATCCTGCCCCCGGAGATCCTGAGCTTGCCAAAGAAACATTAGAGCTCTTACAGCCTATATTGGTGGAGGAAGATCATAGTTGGGGATTAGACCATGGTACCTGGTCCGTCCTTAAGCATATGTACCCCAATGCAGATATTCCAGTGATCCAGCTTAGTATAGATTATACGAAACCTCCACAATACCATTTTGAATTGGCAACAAGACTTAATAAGTTAAGAGAAAAAGGTATTCTAATTTTAGGAAGCGGTAATATCATTCATAATTTAAGGATGATCGATTGGAAGAATATTAACACCGTAGGTGCCGGATGGGATTGGGCCGTAGAAGCCAGAGAAAAAACCAACAATTGGATTCTGGACGGAAATTTTCAAAATATCATTGATTACCAGAACCAGGGAATTTCATTGCAATATGCTGTTCCTACTCCTGATCATTTTTTACCTCTTATTTACACTCTCGGATTAAAAAACAAATCTGAAGACTTAACTTTATTCAATGATGCATTAATCGGAGGTTCTCTAAGTATGACCAGTGTAAGGATTGGTTAATTGGTCAAATACAGCCTGAATATGAAAGAAGGAAATAAATTCCGCAGAACATCTCACATTATTAAGATGTGACACATTTCCCCGAAAGGTCTTTCGATCATGCCAAAGTAACAATTCCAGCATTGTAAACCCGCCACTGCAGATTTACCAAATAATCAGCGGAAGTTCAACTCTCGGAATCCGATTATATTTGATGGTCCATAAACAAAGTATATTTCAAATTCCCTGATGTTTTTCCAGATTAGCTATTCCACATATTTTTCTTTGAACTTAAAAACAAGACTTTTATTAAAAGTTCCAGACTTGGAGTAGTACTTCTACCATCTTATTTAAATTCTGATCGATAAACATTTGAAGTATCTAAAGATGGAAATGTCTCGGACTCTCTCCTTCTTATCAGTGAAGGAGACTTCTCAAAAAAATAAAATTGAAAATATGCTCTCTTGCTATGAATGGGAAAATTAAAGCGCTTTTTCAAAACAGACACTATTTTCAATTCCAATATATTGCCCATAATTGGGAATTTTAGAATATCCGCTTTTCTCATAAAGAGCAATTGCTTCTGGCTGTTTAGTTCCGGTTTCTAAAGCACATTTTTTATATCCCAATTCTTTTGCCCACTGCTCTAATTCTATGAGTGTTGCAGAAGCTAATCCTTTTTTCCTATATTGAGGATTGGTATACATTCTTTTAATTTCCACCACTTCCTCTTCTTCAGGAAAAGGTTTAAAAGCTCCACAAGCTACTGCCACATCATCAAAATAAGCAACCACACAATTCTTAAGCATATCAATTTTATTAAACTGATGATAGAAAGCATGGTCATCACCATCTCTTTCAGCCAAATCTGCATCAAGATGTTTTACTAGGTTTTTAAAATCTGTATTGGTAGAATCTACCCTTTTGATAATCATAATATATTCGTTATTAATTTTTGTCGTTAATCTTCATCAGAAGGCATTGGTGGCGGTGGGCTCTGATATTTTCCATCTTTCATTTTTTGAAGGAGCCTTTCTCCTATTTCCCTTCCAAATTGAGCTCCTGCTTCCATACTTTCTTTTAAAATGGCAGGCATATTTTTTATGGTCTTCTGCCCCACCGGACTTTTATAAAAAGTGATCAGCTCATCAAGGTCAGATTCAGTATAATATTTATCATAGATGAGAACATAGCTTTCAATCATTTTTTCAGGATGAATTTCTTTCAAAAAATCATTCCAAACATCCTCAGGAATATCAGAAAAGTTATTTTTATAATATCCTATCATTTGCTCTGCTGTCTGCATAGTCAACTTATCAACTTCCATTAAACCCATCACCTCTTTTATCTTCTCTTTTTTAGATTGGGCAAAGCTTAATATTCCTAAAAAAAGAACAAATACGGTAATAACTTTTTTCCTCTTCATCTATTTAAATTTCCACTACAAATTTTCTTTCATTAATCAATTCTGCAATAGCTAACATATCTTGACCAATTAATCGGTCATCCTCCAGTTTCTTTACTTTGGAGCGGAGAATACTAAAGTTTTCTTCAACAATTTTAGAACATTTTGCCGGTCTTCGGAATTCCAATCCCTGCGCTGCAAACATCAACTCAACTGCAAGTATATTAACTAAATTTCCTAAAACCTGATTAAATTTCCTACCCGAAATACTTCCCATAGAAACGTGATCTTCCTGCCCTAAACTGGTTGGAATAGAATCTGCGGAAGCGGGGAAACATAAAGTTTTATTTTCTGTAACCAATGCTGCAGAAGTATATTGAGGAATCATAAACCCTGAATTTAATCCTGAACTTTCAGTCAGTAACCTTGGTAATCCATATTTTCCTTCTAGCAATAAATAACTTCTTCTATCCGAAATATTTCCTAATTCAGCCGCGGCTAAAGTAGCATAGTCTAACGGAAGAGCCATTAATTGCCCATGGAAGTTTCCTCCGGAAATAGATTCTTCGGCACTCAAAACTATTGGATTATCCGTCACTGAATTGAGTTCCGTTTCAGCCATTCCTTTAAGATGCTCAAAAGCATTTCGGCTTGCTCCATGCACCTGAGGCACACATCTCATTGAATAGGGATCCTGAACTCTTTCACAATCTTCATGAGCTTTAAGGTTTTCGGAACCTTTTAAAAGCTTAACCATTCTTGCAGCTACCTTTTTACTTCCTTCGAAAGGTCTGATCTCATGAAGTTCTTTTTTAAACGGACTTGCAGAACCTCTGTAAGCTTCTAAGCTCATGGCTGCTGTTACATCCGCAAGGTTTAATAAATATTCAAATTTCTCCAAACCCTTAATCGCATGAGCCAGAATAAACTGGGTTCCATTAATTAATCCTAATCCTTCTTTTGGTCCAAGACTTAACGGTTTCAATTTATGTTTCTTTAAAATTTTTGCGGTATCAACTGTGTTCTCCCCATCCCAAACTTTTCCTAAGCCCAACAGAGGAAGAACAAGATGAGCCAGAGGAGCCAAATCTCCTGAAGCACCTACAGATCCCTGTTCAGGTACAACTGGGATAATATCATTTTCAAGCATAAGGATCATTCTCTCAATCACCTCCAGCGAAACTCCGGAAAACCCTTTTGACAATGCATGAATTTTAGCAATCATCATTATTTTAGAAAGCTCCTTATCAATAGGTTTACCTACACCTACAGCATGAGATATGATAAGGTTATACTGAAGGCGGGCTGTTTCATCAGCCGAAATTTTAGTATCACAAAGGGGACCGAAACCAGTATTAATTCCATACACACACTGGTCTGATTCTACTATCTTTCTTACATTATCCTGAGATTTCAAAATCTGATCTTTTGCCTTTTTATTAAGTTTGGCTTTACCAGGATTTTTACAGATCTCTAAAACATCATGAAAGCTAAAAATATCTACACCGTATATCATTTCTAAAAATTTGCCTAAAATTACACATTTAACGATAACTGTAAAA
>NZ_JALAHD010000184.1 GCF_022712095.1 Chryseobacterium sp.
AATAATCTTTGATCTATTCTTTATACCAGGAAGAATACTTCACATAGTTATCAGCAATTCTATTAACTTCTCCCTCCAGCAGCTGAGACGATATATCTTTAATCTTTCTTGCCGGAACTCCACCCCACACTTCCCCTGATTTGATATGCGTCCCTTGTGTGACCACTGATCCTGCTCCTACAATAGAATTCTCCTCTACAAGACAGTCATCCATTACAATAGATCCCATCCCAATCAGTACATTATCCTGAATCGTACAGCCATGGACAATAGCATTATGTCCTATAGAAACGTTATTTCCTATAACCAGAGGATATTTTTCATAAGTACAGTGCAGCATTGCATTATCCTGGACATTAACTTTATTTCCCATTTTTATATAATTAACATCTCCCCTTATTACTGCATTATACCAAATACTACAATCTTTTCCCATGGTAACATCTCCAATAACAGTTGCTGTTTCTGCCAAAAAAGTATTTTCTCCAATTTGAGGAGCCTTCCCTAAAAGTTCTTTTACAAGTGCCATATTTATTAGATTTAATAATGAAAGTTAGTAAAAATCCCGGAGATATATTATGATATATATTAGTAAGAAAAAAGTTATTGTCAAGAATTTAATAATGGTTTTAGAATCAGAAATTTCATAAATTCAAATCAATTATAACTCTTATAGCAAAAATCTAACTTTCGTGTTCTTTACTCCCGTATCTAATCCGTATTTTTGTATCTCAAATTTAACGAAAAAATGCGTACCATACTTATAGAACCAACAGAAAACCCAAAAGTGATGAAATTTGTAGCCGACTACAATCTTATCCCTGGATCATTAGAGTTGGACAGAAGTTCAGATATTTCAGAAATTCCTCTTGCACAGGAACTTTTCAATTATCCATTTGTAGAAAGAATCTTCATCACGGCTAATTTTGTAGCAGTAGCTAAACAGGATACCGTGGAATGGGAGCATGTTTCAGAAAGCCTGAAAAATGTAATCGAAGATGAATTACTGGCTAATCCGAGAATCTACATCCAAAAAAGAAAGGAGATGTATCAGGTTTATGCTGAAATGACTCCTAATCCTAATGTAATGAAATTTGTTTCCAATAAATTATTACTGGATGGTTTCGTGGAGGTAAAATCAAGAAATGAAGCAGCTGAAGTCCCTTTAGTTCAAGCCATTTTTAATGAATTTGATTTTGCACAAGAAGCTTTCATTTCCGATAACTTTGTAGCAGTAACGAAAGATAATTCCGTAGAATGGCATGAGGTAATGGTAGCTGTAAGAGCGCTTATTGCGGACTACCTTCAAAACGGAGGCCTAATCTCCAATCTTGAACCTCAGAAACATGAAAATCCTGTAGAAAAAATCATCAATAGGGACTATACGAATGATGAGCAGAAGATTTCAGATATCTTAAATGAATATGTAGCTCCTGCTGTAGAAAATGACGGAGGAAAAATATCTTTAATGGAATATGACGAAAATACCAAGACAGCCAGAATGCTACTGCAGGGAGCCTGCTCCGGATGTCCAAGTTCCACAGCTACATTAAAGAACGGAATTGAAAACATCTTAAAACAATTCATTCCTGAGCTGGTAGAGAAAGTAGAGGCGGTAAACGGATAATATGAAAAAAATTTTTGTATTATTTTGTTTAAGTATTCTTACTGTCATTTCCTGTAAAAAGGAAAACAATCAGAATATCAACCAAAAATATCATGAAGAGCTTAAACAATCAGGGCTCGCAAAAGACAGTTTAGAGAAAATGGACATTATTCTGGAAAAACTCAACCAAAAGAACACCCCATTTCTAGATTACTATGTCACCTATTATTATAAGCTGGACAAGGAAACTCAGGACGAAATAAAAAAAACAAAAGGAGAACATTATCTGGAAGAAAATCCGGAGGGATATTTTGAGCTATTCACAAAAATTATTTCTAAAAAAGGTAATGAATATCTCAATTCTTTTGGAATCAGTGAAGAAGAAGAAATGTTAGCAAGAGAGGTCTATATTTTTTATCTGAAGAAAAATTATGGGTCCACTGTTGACGCTCAACTGGAAAATCTAAATAAATAATGAAGGGAATCTTACTAGTCAATCTGGGATCTCCAAGGTCCACCGAGGTACAGGATGTAAAAGAATATCTGGATGAATTTTTAATGGATGAAAGGGTCATTGATTACCGATGGATCTTCCGTGCATTACTGGTTCGCGGAATCATATTAAATACAAGACCTCCAAAATCTGCCGAAGCTTATAAAACAGTCTGGACGGATGAAGGTTCTCCATTAATCGTCATCACGGAAAAGATTCAGAAAAAACTCCAGAAATTGGTTGACGTTCCTGTGGAAATCGGGATGAGATATGCTGAACCCAGCATAGAAACCGGGATTCGGAAACTTAAAGATCAGGGGATAGATGAAATAGTACTCTTCCCTCTTTATCCACAATATGCCATGAGTACAACGGAAACCGTTATTGAAAAGGCAGAAGAAGTAAGAAAAAGCAAGTTTCCTGATATTAAAATTAATTATATCCAACCTTTTTACAACCGGGATATTTATATCAATTGTCTTGCGGAGAGCATTAAAGAAAAACTTCCTGAAAATTTTGACGCCTTACAGTTTTCTTATCACGGTGTTCCCGAAAGACATCTTTACAAAACGGATCCTTCCAACACCTGTAAAATTGATGATGCCAACTGTATCAACAGCCAGGTAGATACTCACAATGCTTACTGTTACAGGCATCAATGTTATAAAACAACGGAAACCGTTATTGCTAAGATGGGTCTTCCAAAAGAAAAAACAATTGTCTCCTTCCAGTCAAGATTGGGAAAAGATAAATGGATAGAACCTTATACTGATGCAACTTTAGAGAGCATTCCTAAAAAAGGTATAAAAAATCTTGCTATTGTCTGTCCTGCATTTGTATCAGACTGTCTGGAAACTCTAGAGGAAATATCCGTGGAAGGAAAAGAGCAGTTTTTACATGCTGGTGGAGAAAATTTCCATTACATCCCTTGCCTGAATGACGAAGACCGTTGGATTGAAGTTGTGAAAACCTTATGTGAAGAGAAATTAAATGACTTTTATTTAGTTTAAATATCATAAAATAACAAGAAAAAGACACTCAAAGGCATGGGTGTCTTTTTTTACGTGAATGATATCTATTCAAATACTTCATTTGATTAAATTAATCAAAATATTAAATATACCCCCAATAAAAACACACCATAATTAATTAAAAACAATAAAAAAACAAACAACACCCCTATAAAAATAAAAACAATCCTCTTATTTATATATTTTTTTACATAAATTTGCATTATCAAAACTTTCACTAACACTTAAATATTTTGGTTATGAATACTACAGTTAAAATATTACAGCGTAAAATTGAAAATTCGACTCCTGAATTATTAGAAGCACTGACAAAAGTGATAGACCAGTTTGAAAATCAAAGTAAATCTTCCGTACCTCAATTCCAAGTGGATGAAGTACTGTACCGAATTCAATTTCATAAAGACAATCCTAAAACAAAACTGGATTTTTACGAAAACATATCAGATCTTAAAAAATATTTTGCCTAATGAAAGTTCTTTTATCATCCATTGCTAAAAATGATATTCGGTTACTCATGAGAGTGTTCAATGCTGAAAAAGAAAACAAAGGCACTGACTTCCTGGATACTTTACAAGAATCCATTTCTCAGATTCTGAAACATTCAGAGGCATCGAATACAGAGCAAAAAGAGGTCATGGTATATAAAACAAAAAACTTTCCCGTTCACATTCATTATCTGTTTGAGAATAAAGAAAGTCTTTTTATTACAGCTATATTTAAAGAGTTACAGCAGTAACTTCTTTAATTACCTGCTTTTACTTTATTGAATACTATCTAACAGGAGTTCTGAACTCTCCATAACCCATCAGTCCATCATAGCTTCTTCCGAAAGGAGCATAGTATAAAAATGCCTGATAAAGATTTTCGGTCTGCCAGAAGTTTCCATTGATTTCCCCAAAGTTCAATGAACCGTCACTTTCTTTGGTTGTCAGTATATAATTATAGAAACCTTGTTTCAAGAATATTTTGGCGATATATTGTTTGGTTTCTTCGTTATACTGCATCTGATATTCTTTTTTAGCCACAAAATCATTAAATCCTCCCAATACATATATTTCTTTATCCATAGGCTCAGAATCCAATGCAAAATATACCCATGAATAATCAGCTTCACGGGTAGCATCCCTTTCAATTCCCAGATCATTCCGTCTGAAATAGAAAGCACCGTTTACATCAGGCTGATATTGATAATTCAACGGATAAGCCCATACAGCATGCAAATAAGTATGATTAACTCCATCTTTTACTTCTGTAGCACGAACCATATCAGCCGCCATATTCATATTTTTATTATCAAAATAATAGAATTCATTATTTCCCGGGAAAGTCAGGCTCATCTGCTGAAAAAGAAGTTGATTCCCCAATGTAGAACTAGGTTTCAGGTTAAAGACACTCATGTTCATATTATTATTCTGAACCACATTAAGGCTCATTGAATTCACATTTGAGGATAAATTTCCCATAATAGAGGTAGCCTGAACCTCAACCCTCTGATTAACATTAGGATTTCTGGCATCTGAAATTCTTGAAACATTTACTGCTAATGATGCATTTTTTTCAACTACATAAAATCTTCTTTTAAATAAAGGCTTTTCTACAGAGTCTTTGTAGACGATTATCTCAAAATTTCCAGAGATTTTAGGTTTTATTTTTTCATTCGGAAACGTCAATGTATAATGAGTATACGCCTGCAATGTATTGAACGAATACGTAAACTGATCCAGCAAACCATTAAGACTTCCTGAAGCGAACTCAGTAAAGAAAAGATTATCATCATTCCAGTTACGGTCATAATGTTTGATCGTATACCTATAAATCTCACTGGCATTAGAAAGATCATCAAAATTCAAAACCAATGTTTCATCAAAACCAATAACAGGCGTTTCATCATTAGTCTGAGGATTAAACAGCTGAATGCCCTGAATATTCTGCCCAAAGGCCAGGCTACTTAAAGACAGTAAAAAAATTCGTAAAGTTTTCATTATTACGAAGATAAATAAAAATAGTTACTTTCTTCAGATTATTGTATTTTTGATAAAAAAATATTCACAAAATGCTTCAGATTCAATCTTTCGTCTTCAACTTTGCCAGTGAAAACACTTACATCCTTTATAATGAAAATAAGAATGCCTGGCTAATCGATCCGGGAAATATGAATGAACAGGAAACCCAACTGATTGATGATTTTATCACCACTAATGAATTAAAAGTTCAGAAAATACTTCTTACTCATGCTCATATTGATCATGTATTAGGTCTGCAATGGGCTTTTGATAAATTCAAGACACCTGTAACCTTGCATCAGGAAGACCAGGAAGTACTGGATATGCTGCAGATGAGCGGTATGAGATTCGGATTACCCATCAACCCAGTCAATGTGGATATTGAATACATAAAAGAAGGTGATGAACTTGAATTAGACGGCGAAAAATTCAAAATCTACCATGTTCCGGGACATTCACCGGGAAGCGTGGTTTACCATAATAATGAACAAAAGTTGATGATCTCAGGTGACGTACTTTTTGAAGGCAGTATTGGAAGAACTGATCTGTATAAAGGAAATTACGATCAGCTGATCGAGGGCATCAAAACTAAATTATTTATTTTAGATGATGAAACTCAAGTTTTTTCAGGCCATGGAAATCCTACCAGCATTGGTTTTGAAAAACAATACAACCCTTTTCTGAAATAAACTTTGGGAATTATATAATTC
>NZ_JALAHD010000185.1 GCF_022712095.1 Chryseobacterium sp.
ATTTTAAATTGATATCGATCTGTTTCTTATGCTGGGATTTCTCCTTTGTATAAGAAAGAAATTATTTCTTTATTCATCTTATCTACCATTTCACTGAAGAGGTGGAAAGACTCTTGCTTATAAATTACAAGCGGATCTTTTTGCTCATATACAGCTCCTTGTGAAGATCTTCTTAAATCATCCATTTCACGTAAATGGTTTTTCCAGTTTTCATCTATGATTGCCAGTGTGATATTCTTTTCAAAATCATTGATAAGACTTTCGCATTTAGTTTCATAGGCTTCCTGAAGATCGGTTACAATCGTCATTGTTTTGATACCGTCAGTGAAAGGAACCTGAATCATTTTGAACATAGAACCCTGATTCTGATATACATTTTCAATGATAGGGAAAGATTTTTCTTTCAAAAGGTTTAGCTTCATCTGGTAATCTTCCTGTGCCGCTTTAAAGATCGTATTGGTAAGATCCTGGACATTTTTATTTTTGAAATCATTCTCGGAAACCGGAGATTCCATCGTAAATGTTTTAATGATATCGTATTCGAATTCTTTATAGTTTCCGGATGCTTTTCCTTGAGCTGCAATGGTATTCGCAACATCAAAAATCATATTGGTGATATCATACTTTAGATGATCTCCGAACAAAGCATTCTTTCTTCTCTTATAAATTACATCACGTTGCTTGTTCATTACATCATCATATTCAAGGAGTCTCTTTCTGATACCAAAGTTGTTTTCCTCTACTTTTTTCTGCGCTCTTTCAATAGACTTACTGATCATAGAGTGTTGAATGACTTCACCTTCTTTATGACCCATTCTGTCCATCATCTTAGCAATTCTCTCAGAACCGAATAAACGCATCAGGTTATCTTCAAGAGATACATAGAACTGAGAGCTTCCCGGATCTCCCTGACGTCCCGCTCTACCTCTTAACTGTCTGTCAACACGTCTTGAATCGTGTCTTTCAGTACCAATAATGGCAAGACCTCCTGCGTCTTTCACTTCTTTGGTAAGCTTTATATCGGTACCACGACCTGCCATGTTCGTAGCAATTGTTACTACACCCGGTCTACCTGCTTCGGCAACGATTTCAGCTTCCTTCTTGTGAAGTTTGGCATTCAATACCTGATGAGGAATTTTTCTTAGCTGAAGCGCTTTTGACAATAACTGAGAAATTTCAACAGAGGTCGTACCTACCAATACAGGTCTTCCCTGTGATGTAAGGTTTTCAATTTCTTCAATTACAGCATTATATTTTTCCCTGTTAGTTTTATAAACTAAATCTTGTTTGTCTTGTCTTAAAATCGGACGGTTGGTCGGAATAACCACTACGTCTAATTTGTAAATCTGCCAAAGTTCTCCCGCTTCTGTTTCTGCAGTACCCGTCATTCCCGCAAGCTTGTTATACATACGGAAATAATTTTGAAGTGTTACCGTCGCAAAAGTTTGGGTAGCAGCCTCAATTTTCACATTTTCTTTAGCTTCGATAGCCTGGTGAAGACCGTCTGAATAACGACGTCCTTCCATGATACGTCCTGTTTGTTCGTCAACGATTTTTACCTCACCATCGATTACCACATATTCATCATCTTTTTCAAATAAAGTATATGCTTTCAATAGCTGACTCATTGTATGAACCCTTTCTGACTTTTCAGCAAAATCAGCGAATAGTCTTTCTTTAGCTTCAAATTCTTCTTCTTTAGATAAATTTTTAGCTTCTACTTCGGCAATTTCTGTTCCGATATCCGGAAGAACGAAGAAGTTTGGATCGGAGTTTCCTTGAGACATGTACTCAACACCTTTGTCTGTAAGGTCTACCTGATTATTCTTTTCTTCAATAACGAAATAAAGATCTTTATCTACGATCGGCATATCACGGTTGTTATCCTGCATATACTGAGCTTCAGTTTTCTGAAGCAATGCTCTGTTTCCGCTTTCCGATAAAAATTTAATTAATTGTCTGTTTTTAGGTAACCCTCTGTAAGCCTGAAGCAATTTAAATCCTCCTTCTTTAGTATTTCCTACAGCGATTAATTTTTTAGCTTCATTAAATATTGCAGATACTGTTTTTTTCTGAACTTCAACAATCCTGTCAATAGAAGGCTTAAGAACATCAAACTCCTGTCTGTCTCCCTGAGGAACAGGTCCCGAAATAATCAATGGAGTTCTTGCGTCATCCACTAATACAGAGTCTACCTCATCCACGATAGCAAAATTAAGTTCTCTCTGAACTAATTCTGAAGGGGAGGATACCATGTTATCTCTCAGGTAATCGAAACCAAATTCGTTATTGGTTCCATAAGTAATATCTGAATTATATGCTTTTCTTCTTCCGTCTGAATTTGGCTGGTGATTATCGATACAGTCGATACTCATTCCGTGGAATTGGTAAAGCGGCCCCATCCAGGCGCTATCCCTCTTGGCAAGATAGTCGTTTACTGTTACTACGTGAACCCCTCTAGCGGGAAGAGCATTTAAATAAATAGGTAATGTTCCTACTAAAGTTTTACCTTCACCGGTTGCCATCTCGGCAATTTTTCCGCTGTGAAGAATAACCCCTCCGATAAACTGAACATCGTAATGAACCATATCCCAGACAATCGGAGTTCCGGCAGCATCCCAGGAATTTTTCCATACAGCAGTATCACCCTGTATTTCTACGAAATCTTTGGTAGCAGCTAAATCTTTGTCCCATTGAGTAGCTGTTACACGGATTTCTCCGTTTTCAGCCCATCTTCTCGCAGTTTCTTTTACCAAGGCAAATGCCTCAGGAAGAATTTGACTAAGTACGGTTTCTTCAATGGTGTATGATTCTTTTTTAAGACTCTCTATTTGAGCAAAAAGAGCCTCTTTTTCATCTACATTGGTTGAATTTTTTATTTTGTCTTGTATCTCTTCTATCTGAGCTGTTATTTTGCTGGTTGCAGATTTTATATTCTCTTTGAATTCAGCAGTTTTTTCTCTTAATCCATCATCTGACAATTGTTGGATATTGGGCTCAACAGCTTTGATTTTGGTTACAACTTTTTTTACTTCTTTTAGGTCCTGCGCTTTTTTGTCTCCCAAAAACCCTTTTAGAACTTTATTTAAAAAACTCATAAAAATTTTGATTTAAGCCCAAAACTTAAGCTCTGAGCGTTTTTATTATTACACGTAGTTGTGTGTTCTATATTATATCTAAAAAAGCCTTAAGCACATCGCCCAAAGCTTTTGTAGTTTTAGTATTCGTCTTCGTTCCAAAGATAATCTTCGTCCGTAGGATAGTCACTCCAAATCTCGTCAATTGCATCATAGATCTCTCCCTCATCCTCGATTGCCTGTAGATTTTCTACGACTTCCATCGGTGCACCAGTTCGGATTGCATAATCAATAAGTTCTGCTTTAGTCATTGGCCAAGGTGCGTCACTTAAATAGGAAGCTAATTCTAATGTCCAGTACATAATTTTCTAATTTTTTGCAAAAGTATAAAAATAGGTTATATAATAAGCTTTTTTATAACTGATTTTCAATTCTTTTTATTAAATAGTATTCTTTTTTTGTCAAAGGCGATGTTTCACTACTGCCTTTAACTAGCTTTTGTCACTTTCTCAAAAACCATTCCACAAATTTTTTTATGCCATTTTGGAACTTTGTGGCAGGATGATAGCCAATTAAAGTAGTTGCTTTTGTGATATCGGCATTGGTTTTCTGAACATCTCCGGGCTGCATGGGAAGAACTTTTTTAATAGCGGCTTTCTGAAGCGTATTCTCAATTGTAGACAGCATTTCGGAAAGTGTTATTACTTCACTCTCTCCAAGATTGATAATCTCGTATACTTTAGAATTCTGTTCCAGATAGGTAATAGATTTGGTTACGCCGTCAATGATGTCGTCAATATACGTATAATCTCTGGCAGTATTTCCATCTCCATAAAAAGGTATTTCCTGTTCCTCAATGATCAGCTGTGTGAATTTATGTATTGCCAGATCAGGTCTTTGTCTCGGACCGTAAACGGTGAAGAATCTTAGTTGGATCATATCAATATCATATAAATGATGATAGACATGTCCTAATATCTCTCCTGATTTTTTGGTAGCAGCATAAGGGGAAATGGGGTTGTCTACATTATCTGTTTCTGTAAAAGGAGTTTTGGGATTGTTTCCGTAAACACTTGAGGATGATGCACAAATAAATTTTTTGATATTGAACTCTTTACAAAGTTCCCAAAGGCTCATCGTTCCCCGGATATTTACAGCTTCATATTCCAAAGGCCGCTCTATGGAAGGTCGTACACCTGCTAATGCTGCCAGATGGATGATGAGGTCAATCTTATGTTTCTTTAGAATTTTCTCTATTCCTTCTTTGTCTTTAATGTCTTGATAATAAATACTATAATTTTCATAATTAACAATAGATATAAGTCTTTGAATATCCGTTTCTTTATCCGAAAATTCGAAGTCTGCATGGTGACCCACAGACTCTAAGGTATTTTTAATTTTGATCTGATAATTATAAAAATTATCAAAGTTGTCAATGTTTATGACAGAATGTCCATTTTTTAGCAATTGTTCTACTAAATGTGAACCAATAAATCCGCTTCCTCCCGTTACAAGATAAACCATCTGTGATTTTTTAATAGCACAAAAATATAAATTTTAGTTTTTGAAAAATATAATTATTAAATTTACTTAAAAAAGAAATATAAATAAAATGCAGCTTCAGGGACAAATATTAAAAATGATCAGCTATAATGATCAGCCTATTCAGTATTATCTTAATCTTTCCGGTGATCTGATTCATATGAATGAATTGTTCGGAAAAGAGTTAAGCATAAAACATATAGGGTTTCAATGTGTCAATTGTGGTGAGGATAAGCCTATTTACAGAATGGGATTTTGTAAAAACTGCTTTTTTGAAAGTCCATATGCGAGTGATACGATTATCCGTCCTGAGCTTTCAACTGCGCATCTTGGAATTGCTGAGCGTGATCTTGATGTTGAAAAAGAAATTCAATTACAGCCTCATACGGTCTATCTTGCTTATACTGGAGAAGTTAAAGTAGGAGTAACTAGGGATACACAGATTCCTACGAGATGGATTGATCAGGGAGCTACCTTTGCTCTTCCTATCGCACGAACAGAGAATCGTTATGAAGCAGGAATGATAGAAGTTGCACTTAAAGACCATGTTCCTGACAAAACGAATTGGAAAAAAATGCTTCAGGATGATTTTGAGGACGAATTGGATCTGGCGGATTTTCAGAAAAAGATAAAAGAATATTTTCCTGCGGATTTTCAGAAGTTCTATTCCGAAGGAGAGGAAATGTGGAAATTTGATTATCCTTACGAAAAACCAGAGAAAATAAGCTCTTTTACTCTAGATAAAAAACCTGAGTTTACAGGTAAGCTCATAGGAATTAAAGGACAGTATCTTAGTTTTCACGGAGGTGATTTTATGAACGTACGTGGCCATGAAGGCTATGTAATCGGATTGAATATTAAATAATAGAAAGGGAAATATTCTGCTAATGAAGAATAAAAAATGGGTTAAAAAATCGTTTATTGCCCTTGGGATTTTACTGGTAATTTTTTTACTGGTCAATTTCGGATTAAATATATGGCTACAAACCCAGCTTCCCAATTACATAAAAAATAATACCGATTATAAGGTTTCCTACAAGAGTCTTGATGTAGATCTTGGAAGTGGGAATATTCTTTCAACAGGAATTACAGTTAATAATAAAAATCCGGAAAATACAAACGTTATAGGCCTTCAGGGGACAATAGATACCCTCAAGGTAAGCAGGTTTGGGATTTTTCAGGCTTTATTTCATAAAAGAATAAGTTCTTCGGACCTTCTGTTAGCAAAACCTAACCTTAATATTATTCTGGCCAGACCTGTTGATAAGAAAACAGGGAAAAAAAGAAGTCCGTTTTTGTTGGAGAATATAAGTATTAATGATGGAAATATCAGTATTTTCAGGCATACCAAGCAAAAGTTCCTTTCCGTTCATGATCTGGATCTTTTTGTTCAAAATCTTCAAATGACGGAAGAGTCTGTAGAAAATAAGCTTCCGGTAGTTTTTGACCAGTATGATATCAAAGGAAGAGATTTTTTCTTTCGCCCCGATCAGATGTATGCTTTGACTATCAAGAATATCAGTACAACAAATGGTCAAATGCTTGTGGAGGATTTTAAATTGATACCATTACTGAATTTTACTCAGTTCAAACGTTTTTATCCTCAACGGGCAAAGATGTATAAGTTTGATATTCAGAGAATGGAGTTTAAAGATGTGCTTTTAAAAAAGAATATAATATCGTTGGGGAATGCCAGCTTTCAAAATCCGAATCTCTCTGTTTATACAACAAACGTTATACTGTCTCAAAAACCTAAACCTCTTGGTTTTGAAGTTAATTTGGATAATGTAAAACTTAACAATGCATCAGTAAAAATCATAAAGCCCACGGGAGATGATCTTCTTACAGCGCAGAGTTTATATATGAATGTTGACCAGTTGAAATTCAGTAAAGAAACTTCAGAAGAAATTATTCCGGTACAATATGAAAAGTTTTTGTTTTCTGGTAAAGAAATCCGGTATACCAACGATCAGGACATTCATATCGAAAGTTTCTCATTAGATCAGAAAAGAGGAGAATTGAATGCAATAACTGTTCTTTCTGCTCCCGGTGCCAAGACCTCTGTTGATTTAAAGATTGCCCAGGTAGCGTTCCATATTAATAAATGGAAATCAATAGATAAAAAACTAAATCTGGATGTTCAGGATTTGGTGATTGATAGGGTTAATGGAAATATTAAATCCCACAATGCATCAGCTCCTAAGAAAGAAATTAATATCAAAGGAATTCAATTTCCGGTTTTGATCAGAAAGGTAGCTTTAAAACACTCTAATATTGCCTATGAGAAAGATGGGAAACCTTTGGTTCTTAAAGATCTGAATGCCAGTCTGGATGAGGTGGAATTGTCTTCCAAGACAAATAATAAAGGGATAGCTTTCAAGGTAAAAGACTATTCTCTGACCACAAAAAACGTTGCCTATAAGACAAAATTTTATACGATGAGCCTAGACCTTTTCACATTAGGTAAACATAAAATTCAGGTAAATAATTTTGCAATGAAACCTTTGGTGTCAAGAGCTCAGTTTATCAGAATGATTCCAACGGAAAGAGACTTGTATGACCTTAAAGCAAAGCAGATCACAGCAGAAGGGAATTGGGATCTGTTTTCTCAGGATAAAATGATAAATGCATCAAATGTTACGATCCTGTCAGCAGATGCCAATATATTCCGAAGCAAGATTCCGAAGGATGATCCAAGGGAGAAGCCTTTATATTCAAAACTGCTCCGCTCTATCAAATTCCCGATGTATATTCAACATCTTGAATTGAAGAATTCATTATTGGAATATGAAGAAGATACTCCGGAAAGTAATGGTCCTGGAAAATTAACTTTTGGGGACTTCAATATGAATGTGAGGAACCTGAATTCTGCAAAATATAAGGGAAAGCCTAGTCAGGTTCAGATCGGAATTGACTGTTCATTTATGAATACCTCCCCTCTATCTGTGAACTGGAATTTTGATACTGCAAATAAAAGTGATGCATTTACTATTGCCGGAAGGGCAACGAGCCTGCCTGCAACAAGAATTAATCCTTTTATTAAACCTTACCTGCATATATCTGCCACTGGAACTATTCAGGAGATGCTTTTTAACTTTAAAGGAAATTACAAAGGGCTCAACGGAACCTTCAACCTTAAGCATAAAGATTTGAAAATTACGGTTCTGAGTAAAAAGAATCAGGAAAAGAAAGGGGTATTGACAGCTGTTGCTAACTTATTTATAAACTCTGATTCAGGAAAGTTTCCTGAAGCAGTTATGGTAGAGGATGTTGAAAGAGATCCGACAAAGTCATTTTTCAATCTTTTCTGGAAAGGAATTCAGGAGGGGCTTAAAATAACGCTTATAGGAAGAAAGGCTGATAAAACAGAAAAAGTTATTCAAAATACCGTTTCCGCGGTAAAAGATGTAAAGGATTTGAAAAAAACGATTCAGGAAGTAAAAGAAAACAGAAAAGAAGAAAGGGCAAAGCGTAAGAAATAATTTTTCAGAATTTTAATAAAAAGATAAGATCCGGTTTTCCGGATCTTATTTATTTTTTATAGGTTAAATTCATCACTTTCATGGATAGGGATGTCTCTTAAGAATTCATCGAATTTTTCACCGGGATAGTTGCTGTCTGCACCATAAGAATCTATGATCATTCCAAGATTTCCGGCAGTATCTTTTACTACATAGAGTACAGCATTGTCATCAGGGTTGCTGTCCCCCTCAAAACGATAACTTTTTAAGATGGTCAAATCTTCAGGTTTATAACTTTTTTCAGAGTTTTCAAACTTCATTTCTCCGGCATCATTCATTCTGAATTCTCTGCTTACTCCTCTTTGAGACATTGTTTTCATTACTTGACTAAGGGTTGTCATTGCGTCAGAATTTTCCATTGTATAATTTTTATTTATTTTACTACAATAATTAAACCATTGCTCCTATAATTAAAAATGAATGCCACTAAAATCTCTGTAA
>NZ_JALAHD010000186.1 GCF_022712095.1 Chryseobacterium sp.
ACATATCTGATTTCTCTCATCCGAATTTCTATACTTCGGAGACTTCTTCTGTTTCTATTATTTCTACAACGATTATCACCCCATAACGGGGTAATTTTACACATATTATATCCGTACCGTATACTCTTTTTTCTAAAGAGTAATAATTAATCGATTATAACATTTCAAAAAAAATCAATGATGAAAGTTTTAAAATTTGGAGGGACTTCCGTCGCCAACGCAGAAAATATACTGCGGGCAGAAAAAATAATAAAAAAAGAATCTTTAAATCATAAAATAGTTGTAGTAGTTTCAGCTTTGCAAAGTGTTACCGACACTTTAATAAAAGCAGCGGAAGCAGCATCCGATAAGGATGAAGATTATCTGCAGTTTGTAAAAAACCTGGAAGAAAAACATTTGCAGGCAGTAAAAGAACTGATTCCCATATCCGAGCAAAGTTCATGGCTGAGTTTTGTTAAAAAGCACTTTAATGATATTGAAGATATCTGTAACGGGATCTTCATATTGGGAGAATTTACCGGCAGAATAAAAGATAAAATAACTTCTTACGGAGAATTTTTATCATCCAATATTATCGTAGCCAGATTACAATCACAAGGACTCGATGTCTCATGGATGGATTCTACAGAGGTTATAAGAACCAACAGTAATTTTACTCATGCTAAAGTTAACTTTGATATAACAGAAAAAAATGTAAATAATTATTTCAGTAAAAATCATCAACAGATTACTGTTGTCCCCGGGTTTATCGCTAAGGATAAAGAAGATAATGCCACAACTTTAGGAAGAGGAGGCTCCGATTATACAGCAGCGATCTTAGCTTCTGCACTGAATGTAGAAGAACTTCAGATATGGACAGATGTAAGCGGAATGATGACCGCGGATCCAAGGTTGGTAAGCAGTGCTAAAGTAATCCCTGAGATCTCTTATCAGGAAGCTATGGAGCTTTCTCATTTCGGAGCAAAGGTGCTTTATCCTCCGACTATACAGCCGGTTATGGTAAAAAATATCGATCTGTGGATCAAGAATACATTTCAACCTGAAGATCAAGGGACTCTTGTTTCTCAAAATCTTAAAGTTTCGGAAAACGGAGGTCAGATTGCGGTAGGAATTTCCAATATGAACCAGATTGCGCTTCTTACGTTGGAAGGCAGTGGAATGATCGGCATACCCGGCATTTCGGCAAAGCTATTCCAATGTCTGAGCAATGAGAAGATTAACGTGATCCTGATTACTCAAAGTTCATCGGAACATTCTATCACTATAGCGATTGGGGAAAAAGACTCTCATCATGCACAGTCAGCCATCAATTCTGCTTTTGAAGATGATTTAAAGCTTCAGAGAATAGAACCTGTAAAAATAGAAACGGGACTTTCTATTGTCGCTCTTGTAGGTGAAAATATGAAAAGCAGAAGCGGTGTAAGTGCAAAAATGTTCGGATGCCTTGGGAATAACGGAGTGAATATCCGTGCTATTGCACAGGGTTCCTCAGAAAAGAACATCAGTATCGTCATCTCGGAAAATGATATAAGAAAGGCTATCAATGTACTTCATGAAGAGTTTTTCGAATCGGAGATCAAGCAGGTACACCTTTATCTGTGCGGGACAGGAAATGTCGGTTCAAAACTTATCCAGCAGATCTATGAACAGAATGAATATTTAAAAGAAAACTTATTGATCAATCTTCGTATTGCCGGACTTTCTAACAGCAAAAAGATGGTATTTGAGAATAAAGGACTTTCTTCAGCTGATTTTGCAGAACTGCTTAACAATGGCGAAGATTCTACTCCTGAACTGTTTGCTGAAGAAATTATTTCACGAAATCTCAGAAACTCAGTTTTTGTAGATGTAACGGCTAGCTCGGAAGTACCTGAAATCTATGAAAGTCTTTTAAAAAGAAGCGTAAATATTGTAGCCTGTAATAAAATTGCAGCAGCCTCAGATTTCAGCCATTATAAAAAACTGAAAACCCTTGCCAAAGACCATAATTGTAAATTTTTCTTTGAGACAAATGTAGGAGCCGGTTTACCGATTATAGGAACAATCAATGACCTGATCAGAAGCGGAGATAAAATCAATTCCATACAAGCGGTATTAAGTGGTACATTAAATTTTGTATTCAATAATTATGATGGAAGCAGACCTTTCTCAGAAGTAGTAGCTCAGGCTCAGAAAGAAGGTTATACGGAACCTGATCCAAGATTAGACCTTGCAGGAACCGATGTTGCCCGTAAAATTTTAATACTTGCCCGGGAAGCCGGATATACATTAGAATTTGAAGCCATAGAAAACGTAGGTTTCCTTCCTGAAGAATGTATGCAGGGAAGCGTAGAAGACTTCTATCAAGCCCTCAGCCGCTATGAAGATCATTTTAAAGGTTTGCTGGATAAAGCTCAGAAAGAAGGGAAAATCCTTAAATATGTCGCTGATTTTGAGAATGGAAAAGCAAAAGTAGGTCTCCAGCATATCGCCTCGGACAGCGATTTGTACCACCTTTACGGAAAGGACAATATTGTGATGTTTAAAACTTTACGATACTCTGAGCAGCCTTTGGTTGTAAAAGGTGCCGGTGCCGGTGCAGAAGTTACTGCCAGCGGAGTATTTGCTGACATAGTCCGTTCTGTTTAAAATAAAAGATATGAAAAATATAAAATTAAAAGTTCCGGCTACAGTAGCGAATATGGTATGCGGATTTGATATCCTGGGAATGGCTATCCACAAACCGTATGATGAAATGGAATTAAGATTATTGGATACTTCAGATATCATCATCAGACATACGGATCAATATGAGCTTCCGGAAACAGCTTCACAAAATGTAGCAGGAGTTGTCTTATTAAAAATGCAGGAAGAGCTTCATTTAAAAAACGGATTTGAAGTAATCATCCATAAAAATATAAAACCGGGAAGCGGATTGGGGTCAAGTGCGGCAAGCGCTGCCGGAGCTGCTTTCGGAGCAAATATATTATTAGGGAATACCCTTTCTAAGGAAGAAGTTGTTCATTTTGCCATGTATGGGGAAGAACTGGCTTCAGGGGTGAGGCATGCTGATAATATTGCACCGTGTATCTATGGAGGAATTACATTGGTAAAGTCTTCAGATCCAGTGGATATTATTCCTTTACGTACCCCTGATTTATTTGTTACTGCCGTCCATCCTCAGGTAGAAGTAAAGACATCGGATGCGCGACAAATCCTGAAAAAAAATGTACAGCTAAAAGATGCTATACAACAATGGGGAAACGTTGCCGGGCTTGTTACCGGAATCCTGAAAAATGATTTTGCTCTGATTGGCCGAAGTCTTCAGGATGTTATTGTGGAGCCTGTCCGAAGTATCCTCATCCCGGGATTTGATGAAGTAAAAGAAAAAAGTATGGAAATCGGAGCTCTAGGTGGGGGAATATCCGGATCCGGTCCTTCTATATTCATGCTGAGCGAGCAGGAGGAAACTGCCCGTCAGATTGCAGATATGATGAAATCGGTATACGAAACTTTACAGATCGAAAGCTTTGTATATATTTCCAAGATCAATCCGGAAGGAATAAAAACTTATTAAGAAAAAACAAATGAACTATTATAATTTAAAAGATACGGAGGAAGTTATCAGTTTTAAAAAAGCTTCTATAAAGGGACAAGGGAAGGAGAAAGGGCTTTTCTTTCCTGAATCAGTTCCTCAGTTTAAAGATGATTTTATCAAAAATCTGAATCAGTTTTCGGATGAGGAAATTGCTTTTCAGTGTATGAAAGATTTTGTTTCTGATGAAATACCTGAAGAGGAGCTAAGAAAAATTGTTACAGAAACCATTCAATTTGATATTCCTCTTAAAAAAATCAATGATCAGATTTTTGTTCTGGAATTATTCCATGGCCCTACCCTTGCCTTTAAAGATGTGGGTGCAAGATTTATGAGCCGCTGTTTATCTTACTTTTTAAAAGATGAAAATAAAAAAGTGACCGTATTGGTAGCCACTTCCGGAGATACGGGAGGTGCTGTAGCAGATGGCTTCCATAATATCCCCGGCATTAACGTAGTTATTCTTTATCCTAAAAACAGGGTAAGCCCTGTACAGGAAAAACAATTGACAGCTTTGGGTGGTAACATTTCTGCATTGGAAGTAGATGGAAGCTTTGATGATTGTCAAAATCTGGTAAAGCAGGCTTTTTCAGATAAAGAGGTTAATGCTGGATTATTTTTAACTTCAGCGAATTCCATTAATGTCGCAAGATGGCTTCCTCAACAGATCTATTATCTTTTAGCATTAAAGCAATGGCAGAAAACTGAAAAAGAAAATCCTGTCATCTGTGTTCCAAGCGGTAATTTCGGAAATATCTGCGCAGGAATTTTAGCTTATTTCAGAGGACTACCTGTAGACCATTTCATTGCAGCATGTAACGCGAATGATGTCATTCCCCGTTATCTGAAAACACAGGTTCTGGAACCCCGGAAAACCGTTCCCACCCTTTCCAATGCCATGGATGTAGGAAATCCGAGTAATTTTGTTAGAATTCTAGAACTTTTCCATGATAATTTTAAAGATCTGAAAAATAAAATATCTGGCTATTCTGTAAATGATAAAGAGACTCTGAGAACCATCACCAATGTTTACCAGAAATATCAATATATATTGGAACCTCATGGAGCGGTTGCTTATTATGCTTTAGAAAATTATCTAAAGGAAAATCCGGACAAAAAAGGCATTATTCTTGAAACTGCCCATCCGGTAAAATTTCCGGAAGCCGTGGAAAAGGCAACTGGTTATTCAGTTGAAATTCCAGAAACTTTACAGGGCTTAATGAAAAAAGATAAAAAAACCACGGAAATTAATCCGGACTTTGAAGAATTAAAACGATTTTTGCTTCATCAAAACTTATAGAATGACTTCGAAGATCTTTTTGGAAGATATTAAAATATATGCTTATCATGGAGTACTCCCGGAAGAGAATATCATCGGAACATATTATATTGTGAATATTGAGCTGCACACAAATCTGTGGAAGGCTGCAGAATCCGATGATTTAAATGATACGATAAGCTATGCGGATATTAATGACATCATCCATGATGAAATGGATATACCATCTCAATTACTGGAACATGTAGGGGGCAGGATTATTTTAAAGATTCATCAGAGTTTTCCTCAGGTTTCCTATATTAAATTCAGGATCACCAAAACTTCTCCTCCTATGAAAGGAGAAATGAAAGGGGCAAGTATAGAACTTGAAAAAAGTTTTATCAATTAATTTTTACAATAATGAAGTTGAAACTTATTAAATTGTTTTTCTTACTTCTGGTCATTAGCATCAGTGGACAAACAGCTGCTAATGACCAGAATATTTATAATTTCCCTAAGATTAAGTCCAATATTACCATGCCGGTAAGCATTCCCTTAACGGAAATAAGCAATATGATTAATGCTTCGGTGAACGGTCTTATCTATCAGGATGATTCTTATATGGATAATGATAATGACCAATTCAAAGTAAAAGTATGGAAAACCCGCCCTATCAGACTGGTAGGCGGAACGAATCAAAACCTTCTTATTGAGGTGCCTTTAAAAATATGGGCTGAAAAGGGAATCGGGACATTAGGAGTGTATACTTATCAGAGTACAACTTTTGAGACCGTAATGTATTTTAATTCTACCCTTAGTTTTAAAAATAACTGGATCATTACCACTTCTACTCAGCCAATGGGATTCAAGTGGGTAACAAAACCTGTTCTGGACTATGGACGGATCAAGGTTCCCATTACTTCCATTGTTGAAAAAAGCCTTAAGGAACAACAGCAAAAATTCTGTACCACCATTGATCAGCAAATGGCATCCCAACTGAATTTCCAGCCTTACGTTGTAATGGCATGGAATTCTTTCTCCCAACCGTTTCAGATTTCGGAGGAATATAATACTTGGCTAAAGATCACACCTGTCAATATCAATATAGCACCACTAAAATTCTACGGCAATAAAATTGACACCAATATCGGAATTGATGTATACTCTGAAACATTTACAGGAAGAAAACCGGAAGCTTCCCTTCCCATAACTTCAGTGGCAGATTTTAATTCTATTCCACAGCTTAATGATCAGTTCCTTCTCCAAACTACAGCGAATATTCCTTTTTCAGAAGCAACCAGCATCGCACAGAAAATGTTTCTTAATAAGGAATTTGAAGTAAGAGAAGGAAAAGATAAAATAAAAATCACAGAAATCAATGTTTACGAAAGAGACAGCAGAATCATTATTGAAGCAGAAACAGACGGCTATGTAAAAGGAACCTCTTTTATTTCGGGAGTTCCGATATATGATGAAAGCAAAAAGAAAATCGTTCTTTCGAATACCAAATTCAAACTGAAAACTTCGAATATCCTCCAGAAAACTGCCACCCTGTTCTTCCAGGGAAAAATTGTAAAAATGATCGAAAGTGAATATGGAATTCCAACCCAGGAATTGGAAGACACTTCTAAGAAGAGTATTGAAGAAGCTTTTAATAAAGAATATTATAAAGGTTTAAAAATGAATGGAAAAGTATTTGCTCTGAAACCTTCTCAAATCCTTTTAAACTCTTCCGGAATCACTGCTGTAATTGATACTAAAGCTACCTTAAAGCTAATATTCAACGGACTTCAATAATATTTATCAATAACAGAATAAGTTTGAGAAAATATTTACAGATTGTAGAAAGACATAAAGCTTCTTTGGGAAACAGGTTTGTTAATAATATATAGATAATATCGTCCTAATAATTATTAACATTATTTTATCAATCCTTTCAAATATTGCTTATAGCTTAACTTCGATCAGCTTCTTTTATTTCTTCAATTATGGAGGAATGCTATTGGGACTTATTTCGGGGAGTGTCATCTCAGTGATTTACTATTTCCTTTGGGAAAATTATGCTAATGGAAAAACTCCGGGGAAATATGTTACAGGAACTAAAGTAATCAGTATTGATGGGAAAGCTCCTACTACCAGGCAGATTTTATCCCGAAGCCTTTATAGGGCTATTCCTTTTGAAGCCTTTTCTTTTTTTGGAAGTGATGGTTGGCATGACAGCCTATCAGATACTAGAGTAATCAATGCAAAAAACTATGAGGCTGAAAAACAGGCTAAAGAAGAAATAAACAGCATAGGAATTAAAGAAATTGCGTAAAAACTTTGTTTTGAAAGGTAAAAATTTTTATATTTGCACACTTCAAAATGGTACTTTGGCCGAGCGGCTAGGCAGTGGTCTGCAACACCATCTACAGCGGTTCGAATCCGCTAGGTACCTCCATCAAACCTCTAAGTATTTCCTTAGAGGTTTTTATTTTGGACATAAAAAATAACTATGCTAAAAAAGTCTTGTTTTTTTTCCTTAGTTCACTTTAAAACATTCTGAAAACAAAAGGCCGCATTCAAAATGAACACAGCCTTTATAACTACATATACGTAAATTTTTCTATCTATTTTATTAAATTATATATCAATACAATTACGAAGTATAAGCTGCATAAATTTCATTAACCGCTCCATTACTTGATTTCGCGAAGAATGTATAATCAATCCAAAAATACCCCCTTTCTCCCCAAGAAGTTCCCCAGGAATTCTGCACTTTAAATGCTTGTTTATTATCATCATATCCAATTACACAGATCGCATGTCCCCCATAAACAGTTCCTGAATGAGCACCTTTCCATATCCATCCCGTATTTTGCATATTATAGAAACTTGTATCAACTGTAACCGCTATAATAACAGGAATATTTGCACTTAGAAGTGTTTTTATCCCTGTAAGATCTGCTTTATTCAATGTTCCCCAATTAACGATTTTATGTGCACCGGCTGCATTCTTCTGAGCAGTATTTGGCTGTGTAGTACAACCCGCATCAGTGTAAGGCATTTCATCCCAACTACATGCCCCCTGATTCTTAATCAAATTAAGGCCAGAAGAAACATATGCACCATTACAATCACTGCTGACCTTAATTTGATTGAATACATATTCAGGGCTTCGAGGAGCTGAAACACCTCGAAAAGTATACTCTAATGAACTAAGAGCCGCATAAGCGGTCGCCCAAGCAACACAAGAGCCTTCCATCCCTTGATTTCCTATAGGTGAAGTATACATAGAATAGCTAGCAGGAAGTGCCGCCTTTGCTTCGGAAGCATTCTTTCCCAGATATTTTTGGACAACAGCACTGATATCCACTTTAGGGAATGAATCATAAGTACCCTGGTCTACAAACTTAGCTCCCAAAGCATACAGTTGGTCAGACTGAGCAGAAGACTCTTGATTTTCAACAATTGAATCATCATTTGAACTACATGATGTAAAAAATAGCATTCCTAATGCTAATACGCATAATTTTGATTTCATTTTTTCTATATTTAAATTAACTAAACCAACAATCAATGCATTTACTTTTAATATAGTATTAAATGATTTTTATTGAAAAAAAACCAATTTTAAATGAACTATATTAAATAAATGTTAACCAAAATTAAAATTAAATTTAACAACAGTAATTAAACTAAATTTCAAAAACCTCAAATATCGTAGCCAATACGTAGTTCCCTATTAAAATATTTCATTTCTTATATTATACTTATCAACATTTGCGGCGCTTTTTACGAGCAACTAAAAAGGGACAAGAAGGCGTTGAAAAAGGGTATTATTTATTGAGCCATACATATGAAGATCAGGAAAAAGCAAGTTACTATGGTGTCTTTCAGCAAGGAGAAAAGACATTGACACTGGAGATGCCATTGCAGCTTTACCTGCACACAAGCCCACCGCAACGTGGCGAAT
>NZ_JALAHD010000187.1 GCF_022712095.1 Chryseobacterium sp.
ATATGCGGGTTTCTGCTTTATTATTTATTGATTAATCTTGGGATCACCATTGGAGGTTTCGGTGTTTGTAGTGATATTGATACTTGTAGGAGTTACAAGATGGATATTGGCTTTATCCAGGCTTTGTTTTATTTTTAAATAAGCTTCACTTTTTGCCTGAACAATATTGGCGCCTACCTTCATCCAGAATTTAGCCTGAACATTGAATATTCCCTGCTTAAGATCAGTAAGGATAACTTCTGCACCATCTTCTTTATCTGTAAAATCTAAATTCCGTATCGTTTCGAGTATCCCCTTTTGTGCAATATTAATATCTTCATCTGCAGGAATTTCAAAATTAAGAATAATCTTTCTTTGAGGAGAAGCTGTAATATTTGAAAACGGAGCATTGAATATTACCTGATTAGGAATGTATACTTTTTTTCCATCATCGGATATGATTTTGGTAGTTAAAAATCCTATTTCCAGTACAGTTCCAGAATTAGTGCCAATATTAACATAGTCACCCACTTTAAAAGCCTTGTCGATTCCTACCAGCATCCCGGAGAATATACTTGAAACAAGATCCTTTAAAGCAACCCCCGCGATCACCCCAGCAACTCCTAAACTTCCGATGAACTTCCATAAGAATCCGCTGAAGCCCATGATTTCCAATGCAATGAATGTAGCCATCAACATGATAATAAATCTGAAAACACCTATTAAAGTAACCAGTGAGCTTTCTTTATTGGTTTTTGGAAGAAGCTTGTGTAGGATATTTACGGCAACTTTACTTAAGTATTTACTGGTAATAAGAAAAAAGAAAAAGACTAGGATCCCAACGATGAGTTTTGGTGTTAGTTCTGCAAATTTCACATACCAATTCTCTAAAACATTATATACAACATCAATGTAGCTTAGTGTATTTTTCTCCATAAAGTAAATTATTTGTATAAATATAAAACAAAAAATTTGCCAGTTCCAAAAAGTCTACTAAATTTGTAGACTAATAAAACGAAATATTATGTCTATCAAACTAGGAGATATTGCACCCAATTTTCAGGCGGTTACATCTGCCGGAGATATAGATTTTTATAATTACTTGGGAGATTCATGGGGAATCTTGTTTTCGCATCCTGCAGATTATACACCGGTCTGCACTACGGAATTAGGAAAGACAGCAAGATTGAAATATGAATTTGATAAAAGAGCAACCAAAGTTATTGCACTCAGTGTGGATGGGGTAGAAGATCATCAGGGCTGGATAAAGGATATTAATGAAACCCAGTATACCGATGTACAGTTTCCGATTATTGCAGATAAGGACAGGAAAGTTTCTGAATTGTATGACTTTATTCATCCTAATGCTTCAGCCACGGCGACTGTGCGTTCGTTGCTTATTATTGATCCTGCTAAGAAAGTACGTTTAATTATTACCTATCCGGCTTCTACAGGAAGGAATTTTGATGAAATTTTAAGGGTTTTGGATTCTCTGCAGCTAGTAGATTCCTATAAGATTGCCACTCCTGTAAACTGGGTGAACGGAGAAGATGTAATTGTACCTCCAGCCGTTTCTACGGAAGATGCTAGGGAAATATTCCCAAAAGGAGTTACTGAAGTAAAGCCTTATCTAAGATATACGCCTCAGCCTAATATTTAAAGATATCGATTTTTTATAGTTTAGTTTTAATTACACTGTTAATGTATATAATTCATTAACAGTGTTTTATTATTTTTTTAAATATTTAAGTGTCAATATATGTGTCAATAAAATTAAAAATAGTAAAATTCAATGTTAAAAAGATAAAATAAAAAGAGTAGGCAAATAAGCTTACTCTTTTATTTAAGCTATAAATAAAAAAATATTGGACTAAATAAAAATCCAAGATCATGGAAATAATAATATAAATGTTCAAGTTATTTTTAATTATATGTTAGAAATTTGACGAACACATTAGCAATAAAAATAGAATTAATGTTAAATCCTGTAAGACAGGTTCAGGACGAGACAAATGGCACAATAGTTTATTTACTGTATTTTTTTATAATGTTAGTGAGTACAATTTCTGTAAGTTCGTGGTCTTTCAACGTCGGGTATCCTTCCCAACGGACAATACCTTCAGGGTCTAATAAGATACAATGTGGTATCCCTTGCACTTCAAGCTCATTTTGTAGCTTGCCATTTGTATCTATAGCACTGTAATAGTTAATTTGAATGTCTCTGACATTTTGAATTACAGTAGCTTCTTCGTCTGAAATCCCGATAATTGCAAGTTTATCGCCATACTTTTTATACCATTCATTCAATTCTGGGATGACCTTACGACAAGGTCCGCACCATGTAGCCCAGAAATCAATGAGCACAAATTTGCCCTTTGTGTCCGGGACAGATGATAACCACTTCTCTACCTTCAATTTTGGGGCTTTCTTGTTTAAAAATGATTTTGCCCATAATTTTTTATTATTGTTGCTTTCCTGTCCATAACAAATGGTACATAACAGACAAAGCCACATGAAGACAATAGCTTTTATTTGTTTTTTTATATTCATCAAAAGTATTACTTTAGTTATTAAGAGTTTTTTCATTGTTGTTTTTAGGTATAAAATCTACAAACTAATCGGGGACATATTGAAAC
>NZ_JALAHD010000188.1 GCF_022712095.1 Chryseobacterium sp.
GCTGAATGAATATATTATTCTTCAGTTTTTTCTTCAGTAGAATCTGTTGCTTCTACCTTAGGCTCTTCAACTTTTTCTTCTGCTTTAGGAGCTTCTGCTACTACAGCTTCAGCTTTTTTAGCAGTTGTAGATCTTCTACTTCTTCTTGTCGCTTTTTTCTCTTCCGCATTTGGATTGTAAAGCTCGTTGAAGTCAACTAACTCGATAAGAGCAGTATCAGCAGCATCCCCTGGTCTGAAACCTGTTTTGATGATTCTTGTATAACCACCGTTTCTTTCAGCGATTTTAGGAGCTACAGTTCTGAATAATTCAGAAACCGCTTCTTTATTTTGAAGATATGAAAAAACAACTCTTCTGTTATGTGTAGTATCTTCTTTTGCTTTTGTCAATAAAGGTTCAACATATACTCTTAAAGCTTTTGCTTTAGCTACAGTAGTGTTGATTCTTTTATGCTCAATTAGAGAACAAGCCATATTAGAAAGTAAAGCACTTCTATGAGAAGCTGTTCTTCCTAAGTGATTGAATTTTTTACCGTGTCTCATTATTAATTATTTATCAGCGTCTAACTTATATTTTGCAACGTCGAAACCGAAGTTAAGACCTTTTGAATGCACTAATTCTTCTAGTTCTGTCAAAGATTTTTTACCAAAATTTCTGAATTTCATCAAATCAGACTTACTGTAAGAAACTAATTCTCCAAGTGTTTCCACTTCTGCAGCTTTAAGACAGTTAAGAGCTCTAACTGAAAGATCCATATCTGCTAGTTTAGATTTAAGAAGTTGTCTTGTATGAAGTGTTTCTTCATCGTATTGGATAGACGCTTTTACAGCTTCAGTTTCAAGAGTGATTCTCTCATCGGAGAACAACATGAAGTGATAAATTAATATCTTAGAAGCTTCTGTTAAAGCATTTTGAGGACTGATGGAACCATCAGTTTCTATATCTAATACAAGTTTTTCGTAGTCTGTTTTTTGCTCTACACGATAATTTTCAATACTGTATTGTACTTTCTTAATTGGTGTAAAAATAGAGTCTATTGCAATAGTACCAACCGGTGCATTATTAGACTTATTTTGTTCAGAAGGAACATACCCTCTACCTTTTTCTATATTGAAGGTAATTTCGAAAGTTACATCTTTGTTTAGGTTACAGATCACCAAATCAGGATTCAATATTTCAAATCCGTTGATAGACTTTCCTAAATCTCCAGCAGTAATAACCGTTTGACTTGAAACTTTAGCCACTACCTGCTCATTAGGCTGGCTTTCTGCTGCAGCTTTTAATCTTACCTGCTTAAGGTTAAGAATAATTTCGGTAACATCTTCGATTACTCCCGGGATAGTTGAAAATTCGTGCTCTACACCTTCTATTTTGATAGATGAAATAGCGTATCCTTCTAGAGAAGAAAGCAACACTCTTCTCAAAGCATTACCGATTGTAAGCCCGAAACCTGGTTCTAATGGTCTGAATTCGAATTGACCTTTAAATTCATCAGAGTTAAGTAATATTACTTTATCGGGTTTTATGAATTGTAAAATTGCCATATTATTGGGTTGAGCAAAAATTTGATTAAAAAATTATTTAGAGTAAAGTTCGACAATAAGATTCTCCTTGATATCCTCCGGAATCTGGATTCTTTCAGGAGCAGAAACGAAGGTACCTTCTTTCTTCTCATCGTTGAATTGTAACCACTCATAGTTTGACTTAGAAGCTAAAGCGTTGGTAACAACTTCAAGAGACTTAGACTTTTCTCTTACAGCGATTACATCACCTGCTTTTACCAAATACGAAGGGATATTAAGAATTTCTCCATTTACAGTAATGTGTCTGTGAGAAACTAATTGTCTAGCTGCAGATCTGGTTTTAGCAAAACCGAATCTGTACACTACGTTATCCAATCTAGATTCGCAAAGTTGCAATAGAACTTCCCCTGTTACTCCTTTACTTCTGTGTGCTTTATCGAATAAGTTTGCGAATTGTTTTTCTAAAATACCGTAAGTATATTTAGCTTTTTGTTTTTCTGCTAACTGAACTGCATATTCAGATTTTTTAGCACCTCTTCTTTTGTTCGGTCCGTGTTGTCCCGGTGGTTGGTTCTTTCTTTTTTCGAAGTTTTTATCGTCTCCGTAGATTGCAGCACCAAATTTTCTAGCAATCTTAGTTTTAGGTCCAATATATCTTGCCATAATGGGTAAATTCTAAAAATTAAACTCTTCTTCTTTTTGGTGGTCTACATCCATTGTGTGGCATTGGAGTCACATCAACGATTTCACTAACTTCAATTCCTGAATTGTGAATAGATCTGATTGCAGATTCTCTACCAGAACCTGGACCTTTCACAAACACCTTTACTCTTCTTAATCCAGCTTCATGAGCTACAGCAGAGCAATTTTCAGCTGCCATCTGAGCAGCAAAAGGAGTATTCTTTTTAGAACCTCTGAATCCCATTTTACCGGCAGACGCCCAAGAAATTACTTCTCCGTTTTTATTTGTTAAAGAAATGATGATGTTATTGAAAGAAGCTTGAATATGCGCTTCACCAATAGCTTCAACTTTTACTTTTCTTTTTTTAACTACTTTAGTTTGTTTTGCCATAATTCCTAACGATTATTTACTAGCTTTTTTCTTGTTAGCAACAGTTTTTCTCTTTCCTTTACGGGTTCTAGAGTTATTTTTCGTTCTCTGGCCTCTTAAAGGTAATCCTAGTCTGTGACGTATTCCTCGTTGGCATCCTATGTCCATTAATCTTTTAATGTTCAATTGCACTTCAGATCTTAATTCTCCCTCTACTTTTACGTTTTCAGAGATATAAGTTCTGATTGCAGCCAATTCATCGTCATTCCATTCGTTGACTTTCTTATCTTCGCTGATACCGGCAGCCTTAAGGATTTCAGAAGAAGTACTTCTTCCAACTCCGTAGATATAAGTTAAACCGATAACGCCTCTTTTGTTTTTTGGTAAATCAATACCTGCAATTCTCGCCATAATTTAATATTAGCCTTGTCTTTGTTTAAATTTTGGGTTCTTCTTGTTGATTACAAACAATACTCCTTTTCTACGTACTATCTTGCAATCAGCGCTTCTTTTTTTAATTGATGCTCTAACTTTCATTTGAAATATTTATTTTTTTTACTGACAAATGAATCTTACGATTTCATTAATAGTATTTATTTTTCAACAATAGCCAAACGGAAATCTGAAGACTCCATTTGGCATTTGTTTTTTTAATATCTAAATGTGATTCTCCCTTTTGTTAAATCATAGGGAGACATTTCTAATTTCACCTTATCACCAGGTAAAAGCTTAATATAATGCATTCTCATTTTCCCAGAAATATGAGCAATAAGCACATGCCCATTCTCAAGTTCTACGCGGAACATGGCGTTTGAGAGTGCTTCAACTATTACGCCGTCCTGTTCAATATGTTTTTGTTTTGCCATAAATTAATATCCAGTCGATCTTGATAATTTAGACTGCATTAAGCCATCATAGTGATGGTTCAGCAGATATGTATTAATCTGTTGAACGGTATCTAAAATAACTCCAACCATAATCAATAAGGACGTTCCCCCGAAAAATAAGGCGAACGCATCTGTCTGAACAAAGCTTCCGTGTACAATTGCCGGAAGGACTGCAAAGATAGATAAAAATATTGCACCTGGCAAGGTTATTTTTGATAAAATATCATCTAAATAATCAGCGGTCTCTTTACCGGGTCTTACTTTCGGTATTAATCCTCCATTTCTCTTCAGGTCATCAGCCATCTGGTTAACTGGAATTGTGATTGCCGTATAGAAGAATGAGAAGATAATAATCAACAGTGCAAACAATACATTGTACTGCCAGCTAAAAACATTCTTGAAACCTGCAAGAAAAGTATTAGATTCATCAAACTTGGTTAATAAACCAGGTACGAACATCAAAGCCTGAGCAAAGATGATCGGCATTACACCGGCTGCATTAACTTTTAATGGAATCCACTGTCTTGCTCCCTGCATAAGATTTCTATTTACACCTCCTCTTGCTTGAGCTCTACTTACATACTGAATTGGAATTTTTCTTACAGCAACTGATAATATTACTGCGAGAAGAACTACCAGCATCCAGAATAATACTTCAATAAGGATCATGATAGATCCCATCCCTCCTTTTCCGTTTTGTACTGCCATTTCCTGTACAAATGCTTCTGGTAGTCTGGATAAAATTCCCACCATAATAAGAATGGAAATACCATTTCCAATTCCCTTATCGGTAATTTTTTCTCCTAACCACATTGCAAATACAGAACCTCCTACCAAGATTACAATACTTGGCAACCAGAACATAATTGAATTAGGCTCTACATAATATGCAGATTGGAACTGAGCATATGGTAAGAATAATTGAGTGATAGAAGTTAAGTATGAAGGTGCCTGTACTAAACAAACTCCAATAGTTAACCATCTTGTAATTTGGTTCAATGTATTTCTACCTGACTCTCCGTCTTTTTGAAGTTTCTGAAGATAAGGAATAGCCATTCCCATCAACTGAACTATAATGGAAGCAGAAATATAGGGCATAATACCTAACGCCATTACGGAAGCGTGGCTGAAAGCTCCCCCCGTAAAAGACGAAAGCAAGCCAAGGAGACCTGCTCCTTGCTTGTTACCGCCCTGATTTTTATAATGCTCTAAGAGATCTCCTACTTCTGCAAGGTTAATCGCAGGTAACGAGATATAAGATGCGAATCTATACACAAGGATAATTCCTAAAGTAAAGAGAATTTTTTCTCTTAATTCTTTTAGGCTCCAAATATTTTTAAGGGTTTGTATAAATTCTTTCATTAGTAATTATTATAAGGTAATTGCTTTTCCACCTGCCTTAGCAATAAGCTCTTCAGCAGATTTAGTGAATTTGTCAGCAGAGATTGAAACCGCAGATTTCAATTCTCCTCTACCCATAATTTTCACTAATTCGTTTTTAGAAATTAATCCGTTTTCTACTAAAACTTCTTTCGTGATATCTCCAGTTATGGATTTGTTCTCGATTAAAGTCTGGATAGTATCAAGGTTAATTCCTCTAAACTCTTTTCTGTTAATATTTTTGAAACCGAATTTCGGTAATCTTCTTTGTAAAGGCATCTGACCTCCTTCAAAACCGATTTTCTGAGAATAACCGGCTCTTGATTTTTGACCTTTATGTCCTTTTGTTGAAGTACCTCCTTTTCCGCTACCTTGTCCTCTACCAATTCTTTTTGAATTGAAAGTAGATCCTGCAGCTGGTTTTATGTTGTTTAAATTCATTTTAAAATTATTTTAAAAATTATTTTTGAACTTCAAGTAAATGACTAACTGCAGCTATCATTCCTAAGATAGAAGGAGTAGCTTCATGTTCTACAACTTGGTGAAGTTTCTTTAATCCTAATGCTTCAAGCGTTCTCTTTTGGGTTTTTGTTCTTCCAATAGCGCTTCTTACTTGCTTTACTTTGATTGTTGCCATTGTTTTATATATTAACCGTTAAACACTTTACTTAGAGAAACTCCTCTCATTCTAGCGATCTCTTCAGGTCTTCTGATATCCAATAACGCTTTGAAAGTAGCTTTCACCACATTGTGAGGGTTAGAAGATCCTTTAGATTTTGAAAGGATATCGTGAATACCAGCAGATTCCAATACTGCTCTTACCGCACCACCGGCGATAAGCCCTGTACCGTGAGAAGCAGGTCTTAAGAAGATATCTGCACCACCGTATCTAGCAGTAGTTTGGTGAGGAATAGTATGGTTCATTACAGGAACTTTTACAAGGTTTTTCTTAGCGTCTTCAACTGCTTTAGCAATTGCAGAAGCAACCTCTTTAGATTTCCCTAAACCAAAACCGATTACACCTTCTTCATTACCTACTACAACAATAGCAGAAAATCCGAAAGCTCTACCTCCTTTAGTTACTTTTGTTACTCTGTTAACAGCTACGAGACGATCTTTTAATTCTAATCCTCCCGGTTTTACTCTTTCTATATTATCTAGTCCTAACATATTTTCCGAAATTTAATGATTAGAATTTAAGTCCTCCTTCTCTCGCACCATCAGCTAGAGCTTTAACTCTTCCGTGATATACGAATCCGTTTCTATCAAACACTATATTTTCAATTCCTGCAGCTTTAGCTTTAGCAGCGATTGCTTTACCTACAGCAGCAGAAACTTCACTCTTTGTACCTTTAGCATCTACACCTTTTTCTCTTGAAGAAGCTGCTGCTAAAGTTTTACCACTTTTATCGTCGATTAACTGAGCGTAAATTTCCTTATTACTTTTATATACAGATAATCTTGGCAATTCAGAAGATCCAGAGATTTTTCCTCTTACTCTTCTTTTGATTCTTATTCTTTTTTCTAATTTACTTAATGCCATTTTCTTATAATTTATTAAGCAGATTTACCAGCTTTACGTCTAACAATTTCTCCTACGAATCTTACACCTTTTCCTTTGTATGGTTCAGGCTTTCTGAAAGAACGGATCTTTGCAGTTACCATTCCCAGAAGTTGTTTGTCATGAGACGTTAAAGTAATAATTGGATTTTTACCTTTTTCAGTCAATGTATCAACTTTCACTTCACTTGGAAGTTCTAATACGATACCGTGAGAGAATCCTAAAGCTAACTCAAGTTTTTGACCTGAGTGAGAAGCTCTGTATCCTACCCCTACTAATTCTAGTTTCTTTTCGAAACCTTCTGAAACACCAACAATCATATTGTTGATTAACGCTCTGTATAAACCGTGAAGCGCTCTGTGTTGCTTAGATTCAGATGGTCTGTTTACGTTCAGTTCTCCATCTTTTTGCTCTAAAGTAATTCCTGCTGTAAGCTCTTGAGAAAGTTCTCCTTTAGCTCCTTTTACAGTTACTACACCATCTTTTTCAGTGATTGTAACTCCTGCAGGAATAGTTATAATTGCTTTACCAATTCTTGACATTTTCCTTTGATTAAAAATTAATAAACATAGCAGATTACCTCACCGCCTACTTTCTCTTCTCTAGCTTTCTTATCAGTCATTACTCCTCTTGAAGTAGAGATGATAGCTACACCCAAACCGTTCAGTACTCTTGGAAGTTCAGTAGAACCTTTGTACTGTCTCAAACCTGGTCTTGAAGCTCTTTGAATAGACTTGATAGCAGGCTTGCTAGTTTGTTTATCATACTTTAAAGCGATTTTGATCGAACCTTGAACAGCGTTATCTTCAAACTTATAGTTTAAAATATAACCTTGATCAAATAAGATCTTTGTAATCTCCTTTTTGATTTTCGATGCAGGAATTTCCACCACTTTGTGGCCTGCGCTTTGTGCGTTCCTTACTCTTGTTAGGAAATCTGAAATTGGATCTGTTACCATTTTTCTTTTTAAATTATTGGTTAAAGACAGCCAGTTTTGAAAAGACTTGAAAATTGAAGATATCAGACTTCAGAAAACTCATTCATCTGATATCTTTTATTTTTAGTTTCTAAACAACTTAGTTGTCTCGATTATTAAGTAATTGTTACCAACTAGCTTTTTTAACTCCCGGGATAAGACCGTTATTTGCCATTTCTCTGAAAGTTACTCTGGAAATACCAAACGTTCTCATATATCCTCTTGGTCTACCTGTTAATTTACATCTGTTGTGTAATCTTACAGGGGAAGCATTTTTAGGTAATTTCTGAAGAGCTTCATAATCACCAGCTTCTTTTAAAGCTTTTCTTTTGTCAGCGTATTTAGCAACTAGTGCTTCTCTTTTGCGCTCACGCGCTTTCATTGATTCTTTAGCCATTTCTTAGTTCTTTTTAAATGGTAAACCGAAGTGAGTTAATAATGCTTTAGCTTCTTTATCTGTTTTCGCAGTTGTAACGAAAGTGATGTCCATCCCTTGGATTTTTTTCACTTTGTCGATTACGATCTCAGGGAAGATAATTTGCTCAGTAATACCTAAGTTATAATTACCTCTACCATCGAAACCATCAGCTTTAATACCAGAGAAATCTCTAATTCTTGGCAATGCAGAAGAAGTTAATCTATCTAAAAACTCATACATTTTGTGAGCTCTAAGAGTAACTTTAGCACCTACAGGCATACCTTTTCTTAGTTTAAAAGCAGCTTCGTCTTTCTTAGAGATAGTACCTACGGCTTTTTGTCCTGTAATGTTTGTTAATTCTTCTACAGCATAGTCGATAATTTTCTTATCAGCAGTAGCATCTCCTAAACCTTGAGAGATAACAATTTTCTCTAATTTAGGTACCTGCATGATTGACTTATATCCAAATTCTTCCATCATTGCTGGAACAATCTTCTCTTTATATGCTTTTTTGGGTCTTGCTATATATTCCATGTTTTGTTCAAATTATAAAGTTTCACCCGTTTTTTTGTTGATTCTTACTTTCTTATCTCCGTCGATTTTATAACCTACTTTGATAGCTTTTCCGTCTTTACCAACTAAAGCTACGTTTGAGATATGAATAGAAGCTTCTTTCTCTGTAATTCCACCTTGAGGGTTTGAAGCTGAAGGCTTAACGTGTTTTTTAACGATGTTAAGTCCTGCAACAATAACTCTAGGGTCTCTTCCTTCTTTCTTGATCACTTCAATAACTTCACCTGTACTACCTTTAAGACCTTTCTTACCTGTAGTTACGATTACGTTATCTCCTCTTTTTATTTTTAACTTTGACATTTCTTTAAAAATTTTAAAAATTAAAGTACTTCAGGAGCTAATGAAATGATTTTCATATATTCTTTATCTCTCAACTCACGGGCAACCGGTCCGAAAACACGAGTTCCTCTCATTTCTCCTGCTGCATTTAGTAATACACAAGCATTGTCATCGAATTTGATGTATGAACCATCTTTTCTTCTTACTGCTTTTTTAGTTCTTACTACTACAGCTTTAGATACCTGACCTTTTTTAGCGTTTCCTGATGGTGTAGAATCTTTGATAGTAACAACGATTTTATCACCAACTGAAGCATATCTTCTTCTGGTTCCTCCCAGAACTCTGATAACTAATACTTCTTTAGCACCTGTGTTATCAGCAACTTTTAATCTTGATTCTGTTTGTAACATTATTACTTAGCTTTTTCAATGATTCTTACTAATCTCCATCTCTTACTTTTGCTCAAAGGTCTAGTTTCTTGGATAAGAACTGTATCTCCTTCGTTGCACTCATTGTTCTCGTCATGTGCAGTATATTTTTTCGTTTTCAAAACGAATTTACCGTACATCGGGTGTTTCATTCTCATAGTCTCACTTACAACAATGGTCTTTTCCATTTTATTGCTGGAAACTATTCCGATTCTTTCTTTTCTTAAGTTTCTTTCCATAATGTATGAAAATCTTATTGTTGTTTAGTGTTTAACTCTGTATTTAGTCTTGCGATCGTCTTTCTCAAATCTCTGATTTGAATCGGGTTTTCAATTGGGCTGATTTTATGAGCCAATTTCAATTTTGAATATTGAGCTTTAGTTTCAGCTAATTTATTTTGAATATCTCCCGCGCTTAAATTTTTAATATCAGCTTTTTTCATTGTATTCAAAGATTAAAGAGGTTTAACAAAATCGTTAGCAACTATGAATTTAGTAACTACAGGTAGTTTTTGTGCAGCAAGTCTTAATGCTTCTTTTGCCACGTCGTAAGGAACACCTCCTATTTCGAACATGATTTTTCCTGGCTTTACTACAGCTACCCAATATTCCACAGCACCTTTACCTTTACCCATCCTTACTTCAGCTGGTTTTTTAGTAATCGGTTTATCCGGGAAGATTTTGATCCATAACTGACCTTCTCTCTTCATATATCTTGTCGCAGCGATACGTGCAGCTTCAATTTGTCTTGCAGTGATCCAAGCTCCTTCTGTAGCCTTAATCCCGAAAGTTCCATAAGCAAGTTGACTACCTCTTTGGGCATTCCCCTTCATTTTCATCTTATGAACTCTACGGAATTTGGTTCTTTTTGGTTGTAACATAATTTCTAAATTTTAGATTTTAGATTTTAGATTTTAGATTTTTTTTAATTTTAAAAAAGTAACGGTAATTTAAAATTCAAAACTTCTAATCTAAAATTTTAATTATTATTGTTATTGTTGTTATGATTTTTTCTAGGTCTTCTGTTGTCTCTGTCTCCTCCTCTGTTTCCTCTGTCTGACTGACCTCCTTTTTTCTGTTGTCCTACTAGTGGGGAAAGTTCTCTTTTACCGTAAACTTCACCTTTCATAATCCAAACTTTCACACCTAGTCTACCATAAGTAGTGTGAGCTTCAGCAATGTGATAATCAATATCAGCTCTGAAAGTAGACAATGGAATTCTTCCGTCTTTGAAAGATTCGCTTCTTGCCATTTCAGCTCCGTTCAATCTACCAGAGATTTGAACTTTGATACCTTCAGCTCCCATTCTCATTGTACTTGCTATTGCCATTTTAACAGCTCTTCTGTAAGAAATTCTGTTTTCAATTTGCTTAGCAATACTATCAGCAACTAAAACTGCATCTAATTCAGGTCTTTTGATTTCAAAGATGTTGATCTGGATATCTTTATCAGTAATCTTTTTCAACTCTTCTTTTAATTTATCAACTTCCTGACCTCCTTTACCGATGATAAGTCCCGGTCTAGCAGTAGTAATAGTTACTGTAACTAATTTTAAAGTTCTTTCAATATAAATTTTTGAAATACCACCTTTAGATAATCTAGCTTCAAGGTATCTTCTGATTTTGTAGTCTTCAGCGATTCTGTCTCCATAATCGTTTCCACCAAACCAGTTAGAATCCCATCCTCTGATGATACCTAATCTGTTACCAATTGGATTTGTCTTCTGTCCCATACCTTGATTAATTTTCTTTATTACCTAAGATTAATGTAACGTGGTTAGATCTTTTTCTGATTCTATACCCTCTTCCTTGTGGAGCTGGTCTTAGTCTCTTCAATTGTCTTGCACTATCCACGAATATTTCTTTAACGATAAGGTTTGCTTCTTCAATATCAGCACCTTCGTTTTTAGTCTGCCAGTTTGCAATAGCAGAAAGAAGTAATTTTTCTAATTTATTAGAAGCTTCTTTTTTAGAATATTTTAGGATATAAAGAGCTTTATCTACCTGCTCTCCTCTAATGATATCAGCAACTAATCTCATTTTTCTCGGAGAAGATGGGCAGTTATTTAATGAAGCTTTAACAACGTCCTTGTTTGCTTCTTTTCTTGCGATTGCGCTATCTTGTTTTCTTGATCCCATGATTATCTGCTTCCTTTGTTTTTGTTACCACCATGACCTCTGAAAGATCTTGTTGGAGAAAATTCGCCTAACTTGTGACCAACCATGTTTTCTGTAACATATACAGGGATAAAAGATTTCCCGTTGTGTACAGCAATAGTTTGTCCTACGAAGTCCGGAGAGATCATAGATGCTCTAGACCAAGTTTTGATAACTGTCTTCTTACCAGACTCTATATTTGCCTGAACCTTCTTATCTAAAGTATGATGAATGAACGGTCCTTTCTTAAGTGATCTTGCCATAATTATTTTCTTTTAGATACGATGTAACGGTTAGACACTTTGTTTTTCTTTCTAGTTTTGTAACCTTTAGATGGCATACCGTTTCTAGATCTTGGGTGACCTCCTGAAGAACGTCCTTCCCCACCACCCATTGGGTGATCTACTGGGTTCATTACTACCGCTCTTGTTCTAGGTCTTCTACCTAACCATCTGCTTCTACCAGCTTTACCTGATACTGTTAATTGGTGATCAGAGTTAGAAACTGAACCAATCATTGCCATACATTCTACAAGAATCATTCTTGATTCTCCTGAAGGCAATTTAATGATTGCATATTTCCCGTCTCTTGAAGTTAATTGAGCTGAAGAACCAGCACTTCTTGCTAAAATAGCCCCTTGACCAGGTCTCATTTCAACACAAGAAATAACAGTACCCAATGGAATATTTCTCAATTTCATTGCGTTACCGATATTCGGTTCTACGCTTTCTCCTGAAACTACTTTCTGATCTACTTTGATACCATTTGGAGCGATGATATATCTCTTTTCTCCATCAGCATATTCTAATAAAGCAATAAATGCAGTTCTGTTTGGATCGTATTCTACAGATTTTACAGTGGCTTCAACGTTTGCTTTGTTTCTTTTGAAGTCAATAATTCTGTATTTCTTTTTGTGTCCACCTCCGGTGTAACGCATGGTCATTTTACCTGTTTGGTTACGTCCACCTGACTTTTTAATACCAACTGTTAGAGATTTCTCTGGTTTGTTGGTAGTAATTTCCTCAAAATTGTTAACAATTCTGAATCTCTGTCCCGGGGTGATAGGTTTTAATTTTCTAACAGACATTACTATTATTTATAATTATAATTAATTTACAGCAAAAATATCGATAACCTCTCCTTCAGCAAGTTTGATTACCGCTTTTTTCAATTTGTTTGTCTTTCCTACTTGAAGACCTTTCTTAGTGTATTTCGAAGAAACCTTCGGAGCATAAATCATTGTATTAACGTCTGCTACTTTTACACCGTAAGCTGCTTCTACAGCTTTTTTAATCTGGATTTTATTCGCTTTAGTATCCACCAAGAAAGAATAAGACCCTCTTAAATCCGTAAGGTAATTAGCCTTTTCTGAAATAACTGGTTTAATAATAACTGACATGATTTATTTCTTTAAATTTTCCTGGAATTTTTCAACTGCACCTTCGAAGAATACAACTTCACCTGCGTTTACTAAATCGTAAGAACTAACTTCGTTAAAGTTCATTACTTTAGTTTTAGGTAAGTTTCTTGAAGATAAATACACATTCTTGTTAGCTTCAGGAAGAATAAACAAAGACTTTTTACCGTTTAATGCCAAAGCATTCAATAATGTAATGAAATCTTTAGTTTTAGGAGCATTTAAGCTCATATCTTCTAAAACTTTAATGCTGTTATCTCTCATTTTCTGAGATAAAACAGATTTTTTAGCTAATCTCTTAAGAGCTTTGTTCAATTTGAATCTGTAATCTCTTGGTTTTGGTCCGAATACTCTACCCCCACCTCTGAAAGTTGGAGATTTGATATCACCATATCTAGCAGAACCAGATCCTTTTTGCTTCTTAAGTTTTTTAGTAGAAGCAGTAATTTCGCTTCTTTCTTTTGCTTTATGAGTCCCTTGTCTCTGTGCTGCAAGGTACTGTTTAACTTCTAAGTAAACCGCGTGCTGATTTGGCTCAATTCCGAATACCGTTTCGTCTAGAGTTACTTTTCTTCCGGTCTCTTTTCCTGATGTATTTAATACTACTAGTTCCATTTTCTGATAATTACATAAGAATTTTTAGCTCCCGGAACAGCACCTTTTACTACTAAAAGATTTTGTTCTTGATCAACTTTTAACACTTGAAGGTTTTGAACAGTTACCTGCTTACCTCCCATTCTTCCGGCCATTCTCATCCCTTTGAATACTCTTGAAGGGTCTGAACCAGCACCGATAGAACCTGGAGCTCTAAGTCTGTTGTGCTGACCATGAGTTGCCTGCATTACTCCTCCAAAATTGTGTCTTTTAACAACCCCTTGGAATCCTTTACCTTTAGAAGTACCTGTTACATCTACATATTCACCTTCAGCGAATAGATCAACTTTCACTTCTTCTCCTACTTTTACTTCATCAACGAACTCTCTGTAGAATTCTACTAATTTAGCTTTAGGAGCAGAACCAGCCTTTTTAAAATGACCAGCTAACGCCTTACCAACGTTCTTTTCACTCTTGTCATCGAAACCTAATTGAACAGCTTTATAACCGTCTTTTTCTAAGGTTCTGACCTGTAAAACCGAGCATGGACCTGCTTGAATAACTGTACAAGGAATATTTTTCCCTTCTTCGTTAAACAAAGATGTCATACCGATTTTTTTACCAATAATACCTGACATTGTTTATATTATAATAAAATTTATCTTTCTGTTTATCATCATTTTAAAGAGATCTGAAGTGATTTCTACTTTTGATATAGGCACACTACGCCCCTAAAATGAGTGTGCAAATGTATGGATTTTTTTTAATTTGACAAATATTTCGAGTAAAATATTTTGATTTTTAATCAATTAGCTCATCCGCTTAGAAAAATCAACGAAGCTTCCGCGATATTCTTCTTCAAAATATGAAATGAAATCTTGTATATATTTTTTATCCAAGTCAGATTTTCTTACTACGATATAATGCTTTCTCTTAAAACCATTTTCTCCAATTCTTTTAAGCCTTAATTCATCGGATAATTTAAATAATCCCAAAGCCCATTTCGGCATACAGGTTACCCCCATATTAGCGCCAATCATTTCCAGCGTTACTTCCGTTAAGGGGACTGCTGAAATTTTCAACGGTGTTATTCCACTAGGTTTTAAAATATGCTCGTAAACAGCAACCGTTTCCAATGGAAAAGAATGAACAATCAGATGAACTTTCGAAAAGTCTTCAGCTTTTATATATTCCAAATGATTCAACTTATTTTCCTGATGGAGAATTGCAAAAACCTCATCCTCAAAAACCGGAATATATATTAATTCTTTATTCACCGATGGCTTTGAGGTCACAATGGCAATATCAATTTCTTTTGATTCTATCTTCAAAATAGGTTTATGAGTAGCTTCCAGAACCAAATCCACTTCTATTTCGGGATACAAAACACCCATTTTCTGGATAAAGACAGGTAACCCCTGATAAAATGAATAACACTCTGTGCTCACTTTGATTTTTCCCGCCGAGCCACTTCTTATTTTTTTTATGGTATTAAATCCATCTTCAATACTATTAATAACATCACATGCTACTTTGTAAAGCTCACGTCCCTCTTCTGTAAGTTCCCACTTATTCCGTGCCCGATGAAAGACTTTGAACCCAAGCTGAATCTCCAACTCTTTGAGTTGATGACTCAAAGCCGATTGTGTCAAAAAAAGCTTCTCCGAAGAATTGGCAATACTCCCTTCTTCCTCTATTGTCTTTACAAGTTTCAAAAATTTGATCTCCATAGGTTTTGCAAAATTAATGAATATCTCCATAAAGTTCATTGAGAACATTTCATTCTGAACTGAACTCTTTTCAATCTCGATACTGAAAGGAAAAGTACATTAAGCATAATTTTGTAAAACAAATCAACCTTATAATTATGCAACAACAAATTCAATTTTACGAACAAAAGCTATCGTATGAAATAGATTCTTCTGATCTATACAAAGCCATTCAAAATAATTCTGATTATATCATTATTGATACCCGGCAGCCTTCCGGTTATGAGAAAGAACATATTCCGGGAGCAATTAATCTTCCCCATAGAGACATGAATGAAGAAACCACCCGTCATCTTAACAAATCAAAAACATATGTATGCTATTGTGACGGAATCGGTTGTAATGCTTCTACAAAAGGAGCATTAAACATGACAAAACTAGGATTCAATGTAAAGGAACTTATGGGTGGGATAGAATGGTGGAAATTTGACGGCTACGATACAGAAGGATCACATCAATCTAAAAATTCAACATTCGGATGTACATGCTAAAAAGTGAAAGAGATATATGGAAATAAGATACGCAAAAGAAAGTGATCTTATATCCATTGTTGAGCTATGCAAAGCTCATGCTCATTATGAAGGAAGTAATTTCGAAGAAAAAAACAAAAGGGACCTTTTGTATGAATTTATTTTCGATTCAGATCTAAATTTAAAATGCCTGGTTGTGGAGCATCATTCTGAAATTGTAGGATATGCTACTTTTTTCAAACAGTTTTCTACATGGGAAGCCGATCAATATATCTATCTCGATTGTCTATATTTAATAGAAAAAATACGAGGCAATGGCATCGGAAAACAGATAATGGAAATCGTAAAAGACTACGCCCAATCTAACAATTGTTCCATTATTCAATGGCAAACTCCCCATTTTAATAAAAAAGCTATTCTGTTTTATGATCAGCTTGGGGCAGAGAGAAAACCTAAAGAAAGATTTACTTGGAAAATATAAAGAAAATAGAGATTATGTTTATAATCTCTATTTTTAAATTATATGATAATTTCTATCTATTTCGCAGCAACAATAACACAAACTCCCATTTCCTCCAGTTTCTTTTTATCTTCCATCTGTATCCCTTCATTGGTCACCAGGTAATCGACTTTATCCAGCGGAGCTATTTTTCCAAAGCCCTTTTTATTGAGTTTGGACGAATCTGCCAACACAACCACTTTATCCGCACAATCTATCATTAACTGATTTAAATGAGCTTCTGCAGCATTGGAAGTACTGATTCCAAAGTCCAAGTCGATACCATCAACCCCCAAGAAAAGGGTATTACAGGAAAACTGTCTCAAAATATTTTCCGAGATAGACCCTACAATAGAGGTAGAACTTTTCCTTACTTCGCCTCCTAACTGAATAATATTAATATTAGGATTATTACAAAGCTCAAGTGCTACTCTTAAAGATGAAGTAAGAACAGTCAGGGGCTGAGTAAAACTCACCAGCATTCTCGCAAAATAATGCATTGTTGTTCCTGAAGCCAGTATAATGCAATCATTTTCCTGAATAAGCTCAATGGCAGCTTTAACAACGTTTTGCTTAGCTTCCACATTGATGTTTTCCTTCTCATTTACATTTTTTTCGTAAGCATATCTTACATGCTTACTTGCTCCGCCATGATTCCTGAACAACAACCCCAGACTTTCTAAATAGTTTAAATCCTTTCGGATCGTAACCGAAGAAACATTAAATTTCTCGCATAAATCCTGCACCAGAACATATTCTTTTTCATCCAATTCTTTTAATATATCGCTGTGCCTAGGTATTAGCTTTTCCATACCCCAAAATTATCACTTTTCTAAGAAACTAAAAAATTTCAATTATTTTCTTTTTGGTTTCATTTTAAATTTATATTTTTGAATAAGAAACTTATCGAAACATTATGAAACGAAATGAAGAACTAAATAAATTAGCACAAATTCAGGAATGGGACTTCATCATTATCGGAGGGGGTGCAAGCGGCTTAGGCTCAGCATTGGATGCTACAAGCCGTGGATTTAAAACTCTGTTACTTGAATCTCATGATTTCGCAAAGGCAACATCCAGCAGAAGCACAAAGTTGGTTCATGGCGGTGTAAGATATCTCGCTCAGGGAGATGTCGGACTAGTAAAAGAAGCATTAAAAGAAAGAGGTCTCCTTGCTCATAATGCAGCTCATATCGTGAAAAATCAATCTTTCATTATCCCGAATTACACATGGTGGGGCGGTATCTATTATAAGATAGGACTTTCGATTTATGATTTTCTTGCCGGAAAATTAAGTCTGGGAAAAACACAATATATCAGTAAATCGAAAACCATAGAAAAACTTCCTACTATAGAGCAAAAGAATCTTGCGAGCGGAGTGGTTTATCAGGATGGACAATTTGATGACGCACGTCTTGCTATCAATCTTAGTCAGACCATTATTGAAAAAGGTGGAAGTGCCATTAATTATTTAAAGGTGGTTAACTTGCTTAAAAATGACTCTAACAAAGTCATCGGAGTAATTGCAGAAGATCAATTCTCAAAGAAACAATATCAAATACGGGCTAAGGTAGTAATCAATGCAACAGGGGTATTTACGAACGACATCCTTAATATGAACAATCCGAAACATGGTAAATTTGTGGTACCCAGCCAGGGAATACATTTAGTTTTGGATAAATCTTTCCTTAAGAGTGATGAAGCCATTATGATTCCTAAAACATCGGATGGTAGAGTTCTATTCGTTGTACCTTGGCATGACAGAGCTTTAGTAGGAACTACTGATACACTCTTAGACAATCCAAGCTTTGAGCCTCATGCACTGGAATCTGAAATCAAATTTGTACTGGAAACCGCCAGACAATATCTTTCCAAAAAACCTACCAGAGAAGATGTAAAATCTGTTTTCGCAGGATTGAGACCTCTTGCCGCACCTAAAGATGAAGGTAAAAATACAAAAGAAGTATCCAGAAGCCATAAAGTAATTACATCAGATACAGGCTTGGTTTCTATTATAGGAGGAAAATGGACCACTTACCGTAAAATGGCTGAAGATACCATTGATAAAGCCATTCAGGTACATAATATGAAATCAGTTCCATCTAATACAGAAAGATTATCTATTCATGGAAATGTAAAGCCTGAAGAAGTAGACAGAAGTAACCATTTGTACGTTTACGGTTCAGATATTCCTGAAATACAGTCTTTACAAAAAAGCAATCCGAAATATTCGGAGAAAATACACCCTGAGCATCCTTACACCGTTGCAGAAGTTATCTGGGCTATACGACATGAAATGGCAGAAACAGTAGAAGATGTGCTGGCAAGAAGGGTAAGACTTCTATTTCTGGATGCAAGAGCAGCTATAGACTGCGCTCACAAAATAGCATCTATTATTGCTGAAGAAAGACAGCTTCCACAGGAATGGGCTGATGAACAGGAAAAAGAATTTATTGAATTGGCTAAAGGTTATTTATTAACCCCTTATTCTCCTAATACAAATCTTAATTAATATCCAAAAATAAAAATATGAGTGACAAATTAATTCTGGCCTTAGACCAGGGGACAACATCATCACGGGCCATTCTATTCAATCATAATGGGGAAATAGAATATATGTCTCAAAAAAGTTTCGAACAAATATTTCCCACTCCGGGATGGGTAGAACACGACCCTAATGAAATCTGGTCCTCCCAGATATCCGTGGCAGCAGAAGTCATCGCTAAGGCCGGGATCTCCGGGCTTGAAGTTGCTGCAATAGGAATCACCAACCAACGTGAAACTACCGTTGTTTGGGATAAAGAAACGGGTGAGCCCGTATATAATGCTATTGTATGGCAGGACCGAAGAACTTCCAAATATTGCGATACTCTGAAAGAAGAAGGCTATACAGATACGATCAAAAAGAAAACAGGCCTTATTCTGGACGCTTATTTCTCAGCGACCAAAATAAAATGGATATTGGATAATGTAGAAGGTGCAAGGGAAAAAGCTGAAGCCGGAAAATTATGTTTCGGAACCATCGATACCTGGCTTATCTGGAAACTGACACGTGGAAAGATGTTCATTACCGACGTTTCAAATGCAAGCCGAACCATGCTTCTCAATATTCATACAATGGAGTGGGATGAAGAATTGCTGAGATTATTTACTATCCCGAAAACCATGCTTCCTGAGATCAAACAAAGCAGTGAAGTTTATGGGGAAACAGCTACTACTCTATTCTCAACAAAAATCCCGATCGCAGGTATTGCAGGAGATCAGCAGGCTGCTTTATTCGGACAAATGTGCACAAAACCGGGAATGGTTAAAAACACTTACGGAACAGGATGTTTCTTATTAATGAATACCGGAAAAGAAGCTGTAGAGTCTAAAAATAATCTTCTTACTACTGTTGCCTGGAAAATAAACGGACAGGTTACTTATGCTCTGGAAGGAAGTGTATTTGTAGGAGGTGCAGCGATTCAATGGTTAAGAGATAATCTACGCATCATCAATTCTGCCGATGAAGTTAACAGCTTAGCCAAAACCGTAAAGGACAATGGAGGAGTTTATTTCGTCCCGGCCCTTACAGGATTAGGTGCTCCTTATTGGGATCAGTATGCCCGTGGAACCATTGTAGGAATTACCCGTGGAACTACGGGGGGACATATTGCCCGTGCCACTTTAGAAGGTATTGCATTCCAGGTGCTGGATATTGTGAAAGCCATGGAAGCAGACTCAGGAAGAGCAAGTCTTGAATTAAGAGTAGACGGAGGAGCTTCTTCAAGCGATCTTCTGATGCAGATACAGTCCGACCTCTTCGGATTTAAAATTACACGGCCTAAAATTCTGGAAACAACCGCCCTAGGAGCTGCTTATCTTGCTGGTTTAGCTGTTGGCTACTGGAAAAGTATCGATGATATTCAGTCTCAATGGATCGTTGACAAAGACTTCCATCCGGAGATGGAAAAAGAAAAATCTGATAAAATGATCCTTTCCTGGCATAAAGCTGTGGCTCGTTCTCAAAACTGGATAGAAGAATAGAAACTCTCACAAAATAAAATCGAAATATATGACTCCATTCGCAGCAGAAATAATTGGCACCATGCTCATGATCCTCTTAGGAAACGGTGTAGTAGCCAATGTTGTATTAAAAGGAACCAAAGGAAATAATTCAGGCTGGATTGTTATTACCACCGCCTGGGCACTGGCAGTTTTTGTAGGTGTTTCAGTAGCCGGACCCATAAGTGGTGCTCACTTGAATCCCGCTGTCACATTAGGTCTCGCTTTTGCAGGAAAATTTTCATGGAATCTCGTACCCACCTATATAGCCGCCGAAATGATTGGCGCCATGCTTGGGGCCTTTCTTGTATGGCTCTTCAATAAAGATCATTTTGCCATTACAGAAAATGAAGAAGATAAACTTGCCTGTTTTAGCACAATACCCGCAATCAGAAAGCCTTTATCCAATATGATCAGTGAAATTATCGGAACCTTTGTTCTTATATTCGTCATCTACCATTTTTCAGATCCAAGTATTTCTTTACATACCGATCCTAACGCGAAAATAGGATTAGGAACCGTAGGTGCATTACCTGTTACTTTTCTAGTTTGGGTGATCGGCTTATCCTTAGGAGGCACTACCGGATATGCTATTAATCCTGCCAGAGATTTAGGTCCAAGAATTATGCACGCCATTCTTCCTATCAAAGGAAGCAGTGACTGGGGATATGCATGGGTTCCTATTGCCGGTCCTATTTTCGGTGCTGCTTTAGCCGCTATTCTTTATGGATTACTAAACTAAAATATACAGATGAAACGACTTTTAATGATTGTATGCCTGGGAATACTGGGCATAGGGAACGTGTTGGCTCAAGAAGCCGAAAAACCAGAGGAGGAAAGCAGACTGGACTTTACTGCCAATATTCAGAATAACCACCTTTGGAGAGGATTAATTATTACTGACAAACCTGTTGTAATGGGAAACCTTTCCTATGCTTTAGATAAAGACAAAAAATGGAAAATCGGAATATGGGGAGCTTCTTCTCTTTCGGACGACAGTGATGGAACCCATTACAAAGAGATTAATTATTATATCCAGTATTCTAATGATCGCTTTTACATTGGATTATGGGATTTATTTAATTCAAGAAATATCAACACCGAAGTGGCATCGAATGATATTTTCAATTATTCATCAAGGAGAACATCCCATATTATCGATTTGAGAACCAATTATACTTTTGGAAAATCATTTCCTCTTAATATTGAAGCCGACATCATGCTGTATGGAGGTGCCAATTCCGGAGAGATCAAGCTGAAACCAGACGGAAAATATAAAAGTAACAGATATTCCACTTACGTTCAGGCAAGCTATCCGGTAATTACCGGCAAAAAAGTAAACCTGAATGCTTTTGTAGGAGCAGGCTTTGCCTTAAACAGCAGCACTTTTCTTTATGGAAATGGAGAGAACAGTTTCGATGTTGTGAACATGGGTTTAAAAGCTGACAAGACTCTTAAATTATCTGAGCATTACAGCCTTCCTTTAATGATGATGGTGATGTGGAATCCGTCTCAGAAATTTGCAAGAATACAACTTGCTGCTACTGTATTTTAAATTCAAATAATAAACTCTCTATATTAAAAGCTATTCTCAAATTTGAGGTAGCTTTTTTTATTGATCAAAACAATACGTCTTTGAATTCACCGTAATTTTCCCATACAGTTTATTATATATTATGTTTAATTTTGAAGAAAATAATCATTATGAAAAAACTAATTTATCTGTTGGTTTTATTATTAAATATTTTCTCCTATGCTCAATCCAATAAAGAAATTCCTTTTACCGGAAAAAGAGATTTTAATATTGAAGAAGGGGCAAGCGGTTCCGGAACTCCGGCCTATTACCTTGATGTAAAGAAAAACGGAGATGTCCATTTTGGATTTATTCAGATCAACCAGGCAAGCAGAACTGAAACAACTGAAGAGATAAATGCAGGAAAATATAATCCGAAAGTAATGCGGGTTCATTTCAAAACTTACAATGAAACTTTTTATGTAAAATTTGATAAACAGAAAATCTACCTCACAGATAAAAATGGCAATATAAAAAGATCGGAAGGCTGCTGTTCAGTCATGGAAACCGACGCTTCCAGTTGTGCCTGTGAAAGTCTCCTTTATCCATAATGAGAATTTTAAAAGTTTTATTCTTATTACTGCTTCTTTTTGTTTCCTGCCAACAAAAAGAAAAGCCTCATGCCTACACTTTTTATTATTGGAAAACCCGGTTAGCCTTAAATACCGAGGAAAAGAAAAGCCTTGATAAAGCAACTTCCCCATTTCTATATACACGCTTTTTTGACGTCAATAAAGTCAACGGAAAATTTCAACCGGTAGCTGTTATTACAAAGGATAAGAATTTTAAACCGGATAAAACCATTGTCCCTACCGTATTCATTACGAATCAGTCTTTTTTAAATATCACAGAGCAGGAAATCAAATTCCTGGCAGAAAGCATTTATTCTCTTATTCAAAAAAAAGCTTCTGAATACCACTTGAACATCAATAATGAAATCCAGATTGATTGTGACTGGACTGCGGGAACCCGAGATGATTATTTTAAATTTTTAAAAGAATTAAAGACCATTTCAGATAAAGAAATCACCAGTACTCTCAGACTTCATCAGGTAAAAGATAAAAAAATAATGGGAGTACCACCAGTAGAAAAAGTATATCTCATGTGCTATTCGACTTCTTCTCCCCTGGAAACATCAGATAAAAATTCCATTCTGGATATTCATATTTTAAAAGCTTATCTCTCGCAATTGGAAGATTACCCTATTAAAAACATGGAAGTAGCTTTGCCCATTTATTCATGGGGAATTATTACCAACCATTTAGGAAAACACAGATTAATCAATGCCCTTTCTGTTTCGGATCTTAATCATCCTGATTTTAAAAAGATTTCTGAAAATAAGGCAGAAATTATGAGGGACGGTTTTTATTTCGGAAATTATCTTAATAAAGGGTTCACTATTAAAGTGGAAGAAATTTCATCTGCTCAGCTAAAGGAAGCTGTTCATTTTTTAGACCGGAAGCTCTCTCATTTCAATATCGTTTATTATCAATTAGACAGCAGGTTTGTATTTAACCAAAACTTCAGTCTGTAATTAAAATGTAACCATCATGAAAAAATATATTCTTTCCTTAGCAGCTGCATCGCTCTTCTATATTCCATCAAAAGCCTGCGCTTGGTATGACCCCGACTATGAGTATTTTAATCTTTTTACTCAGACCATTATAAAAGACAAATCCTATCTGCCTTTCCTGCATACTTATTCCGAAAGATTTTATACAGCTTTTGACCATTCTCATATTCCTGATGAAAATATTGAAGCATGGGTGAAATACTTTCATAACCAGCTCAGTTATCCGGAAGCCAATTATCTGGTGACTAAAATGAATATCAATGATCTCAATGACCTTAAAAAAGGAAATTCCAATAATCCTCTTTTAAAAAAGCTGGGAAACTCATTTTATCAGAAATACTATGAAGGGATTGATTATTTGATTGAGGCCAAATACCTTGAGCCTTTCATGGCCATCAATTATATCGAAAGCTCTGACTCATTTTATTACAGAGAGAAGGAAATTGATAAAAATGCTACATCTATTTCTTATGATAAGACAATCGCAGCTTTGACATCTTTATATCATGCTGCCAAAAATCCCGAGATCAAGCAGAGATATGGTTATCAGCTTGTTCGTTTCAATCATTATACCCGAAATTATGATGAAGCATTTCAGGCATTTAAAAAATATGTTGAACCCATTCAACTAAAAGGAGCCGTTTATTATATGGCTCTAGATCAGTTTGCTGGTGTTCAGCGCGGACTGAATATGAAAAGTGATGCCAACTGGAATTTCTTCCAGGTATTCATGAAAAGTAAAAGCAGAAAAGAATCTGCCTTTGTCTCTATGACACTTTCAGACAGTGCTTCATTTGATAATATCATGAAACGCGCAGGAAATAACGAAGAAAAAAATATGGCTTATTTTCTTCTGGGCTATAGTGATTTTACCAACCCTATTCCTCTTATGGAGAAAATGTACGATATTGATCCCGGTTCCGAGGTATTAAAAGTAATGGCCGCCCGAAGTATCAATGAGCTGGAAAGAAGCTATCTTCCCACTTATTATTATGATAACAATCCTACCAGCCGTAAAAAGACCGTAGATACAGATCCCGCTTCAGCACAGAATAAAGCAAAAACTGAGACCCAAAAACAGGATCTTTCTTTCTGGCAAAAGGTAGTAAAATTTTTCAAAAACTTATTTGGAGGTTCAACTGCTGATGAAAAAAGTAAAAGTAACAATCAGGCAGATTTAAGTGATGATGAACTCTTAAACAACCCGAATAGATTACCTTTTTACACTAAAAACAATTTATATTATTATTCATCTGATGATGCTCCCATTGATTTTCTGAATGATCTGGAAAAATTCACCGCCAAGGCAAAAGAAAAATCTACCGATGAATACTGGCAAATCGCCAATGCTTACCTTAAGTTCCTACAAAAAGACTATAAAGAAAGTACAGAGGTTCTCAATAATATAAAAACTGATAATCCTGAATATCTGGAAGAAATCAACAGGATGAAAGTTCTGAATGATATTGTTTCTCAGCCTAAAATAACAGCTGAATTTGAAGATCAGCTTATGGCTAAGTATTCTGAATATTTTACTGATAAAAAAGCAGATCAGGACAGTACTTTATCCCGAGCATACAGTTACTACGACTCTACGCCTTCCACTGCAGATTTCCTTAAAGATATTCTTGCCAACCGTTATTTTCTACAGGGTGAAGACGGAAAATCTTTTTTAATGAATAATAAACTTTCCGATTTACAATACAATCCGAATTCAAGCCTTGTAAAAAGTGTGGAAGACTTCTATAGAAAGCCGAACAAAACAAAATTTGAACAACAGATCATCGCCAAGAGTATTGATACCGTAGGAAATATTGACGCTTTCTTCAATATCATTTATGGAGACCGCGCAATGAAGCTTGCCGATTTTGAAAAAGCAAAAGGCTATTATCAAAAAACCGAAGGCTTCACCGGAATTCCAAGATTCGATTATGACTGGAGTCATAATACCAATAGCCCTAAAATTACTTTAGCCCAATATGAACCGAATCAATACAATGGGTTTAAAAATATTTCGGATCTTATTTTCGGTTATAATATTTGGGAAAGCTATGAAAGTGAAGCCACTGTAAGTATGAAAGCTGAAGATTATTCTGCTTTCCCATTTATCAAAAAGTCCATGAACAAATTTGAGTTAGCTGATGCGCTGATCCAACTAAAAAAAATAGGAACCGGAAAGGATGAGATAGCCTCTAAAGCTAATCAGTTAATCGGGAACTTATTATATAATACGTCTATTTTAGGTTATTACAGGCAAATATTTGTAATGGATATTGACAACAGTAATGGCGGAAAGTACGACTTTTGGAATACTGATAAGAAAAATCCATATCAATACTATTATAAAAACTTTACAGGCACCCCTTATATAGAACCTGATAATTTTGATCTTGTTATCAGTTATTATAAAAAGGCTCTTGATCATTCCAATAATAAAGAACAGAAAGCTCGAATCCTTTTCCAGATGGCCAGCGCAGAACAAGGAAAATATTATCAATTTGAGGTTAAAAATCCTTCCAATATTGACTATTCGGATCCTCAGTGGTCTGAGAAAACAAAATCATATGATAACCAGATGGCTGACATTAAAAATCAAAAATACAGAACTTACTTCACTCAGCTTAAGTCACAATATTCAGACACAGAAACGGCTCAGTTTCTAATGGGTAACTGTACTTATTTTAATTACTTCATGAAAAGATAAAAAAACAGGAATCGTTAAGATTCCTGTTTTTGCTGTATTTTCTTTTGAAGCCATTCTTCATGTTTTCTTTTAAAGAATTCCTCTTTATAATCATGATTTCTTTGGGCTGCATCAATGGAATGGGAGGTATGAATATCAGCATCATCTTTAGCTAGTTGAGCCAATGTTTCATAAAAATGATGCAGCTGATCCAATTCCCTTTCAGTAAGATCTTCTATATCTACAATCCGGTTGCTTGCTTTCTCATGAGCTGCAATTAATTCATTTAGTTTTATCTGAATGGCTTTTGAGTCTTTATTCTGAGATTTTTGTATCAGGAAAACCATTAAAAAGGTAATAATTGTAGTTCCAGTATTAATGACCAACTGCCAGGTTTCTGAGTAATTAAATAAGGGACCTGTAGCTGCCCAAATTATAACTATAAAAGTAGCTCCCATGAAGGCAGTCTGACTTCCTGTAAATTTGGTTGCCCAATTAGAAAACTTTTCAAATACATTCCCATTGGATTTTGACATAGTTAATAGTTATATGATTGATTCTGTAATATATACTACAAAAACTCCGCCATAATAGCGGAGTTTTTGAAAAGAATCATTTATATCTTTGGAAATAATATTGTAAGTAGTAAAATTCTTGTAAGAATTATAGGAATATCCAATACTGTTAGTTAGGATAGAACCCGTTACTATTTTGTTCAGTTGAGGAAGAAACTACAAACCAATTATATCCATCCGAAATGTATGTTCTACTTCCTTTCTGAAGATTATAGGAATTGTCAGCCACATATTTACCCGCATCGGAAATATGGTAAATGCTAGATCCCCCCGTTACACTAAGCGAAACGGGTGATAAATCACTAACAACAACAAGAGTATAAAGACGTCCTTTCGCTGTACTCGGATTTGGCAAAACATAATTTGGATTAGTACTTACAAATCCATCTCCCATAATTACCGTATTTTGACTTGCTCCCAGTCCGCTTGTCGGAAGTGTTGAATCAGAATCAACTGCTACCGCTAAAGAAGTTGTAGTAAGCTGAGTTGATGTAGTATTAGGATCTACAATAGCACTTAAACTCACTTTTCCTTTATGCCACATACCTGCGGAAAGATCCAAAGACTGTAATGAGTATTTTGATAATTGAGTTCCCGCTGTCAAAAAGCCTATATAAATACCTGTAGTACTTTCAATACTTCCCGAATTGACTAAATTACTGATATTTATCCCTCTATAATTTGATATGATTCCGGCATTGGAGTTTTTAATTTGTAACCCTGAGGCTAAATTTGCTGTCCCTGAATCATTTGAAAATCCTGCAGCACTACCTAAGAGTGTACCAATATTTGCTGAAGATTTACTTAACATATTAACGGCTGTTATCACTCCCGAATTAGAGTTTTTATTTTCAGCAACAGCATTCAGCGCATTCGTATTGGAATAGCTCCCCGCAGAAGGTGACTGAGAGATTGCATTAACGGTAATAACATTATTATTCTTAGAAGTACCGGTGTAGGAATATACTCCCTGAAATAAGTTTTGGCTATTATTGGGATTAGTAGAAGCCGACTGCAACGTCTGATCAAAAACCGTTCCTGTCACATCATAATTCTGCCCACCTACACTTACCGCAGAAACGGATGGTGTATTATTCAGCTTAAAATGGACCGGGACTAAAGGGGCAGCATCCCTTATTCCGATATTTCCATTTTCTAAAACTGTAAATGTTTCTACATTAGAAGTATTAGTAATTTTTAGAGATTTTGTTTCTGTAGATTTTGTGATAATGTCCAAGGTAGCTGTAGGAGCCGTAGTATTAATACCTACCTGTGAAAAAAAACACCTGGTAGCAGTAACAAAGCTCCAACCTGTAGTTTGGTTCTTTTCATA
>NZ_JALAHD010000189.1 GCF_022712095.1 Chryseobacterium sp.
AAAATTTTTATGTTAATATCAAATAAGTTTAAAAATTACTATTATTGTAAAGAAATAGTATTTATTAAAACCTGAGAGGTATTGAAATTTTTTCTGTTTTTTTAATTACCATATTTATTTTCTAATGAGATTGGATAGAGGCCCTTTCTCCTGAAGAGTGGGTAATGAATTAGGGTTTCAGGAATATTGATTCTTCTTTGTTGAGATACGGCACTTTGTTTGGATTAATAGTTATGGATGCGGAACTTTTCTATCTCTTTACATTTAATGGAATAAGATTACTGAGATTCTACTTCTCCTTAATTTGAGGAATAAATTAGTATTTAAATTATTAATTATGAAAGCCAATTTGTTGTCGAATAAGTCAGTTAAGCAGGTAGAAATTATAAAAGTTGAGGAGAATGAAAGTTTTCCTTATATGGATGATATTTCTGTAGAAGAGCCACTGGAAATAAGGGTTTCTTATATTGCAGATAAAAAAGAGACTAAAAATATATCTGTAACTATGAGGACTCCGGGAAATGATGGAGAACTTGCAATCGGGTTTTTATTTACGGAAGGGATTATTTTCAACCGCCAACAGGTTAAAAATATTAGCTTTCCGGAAACAGACTGTTCAAGAAATAATGAAAATATTGTCATTGTGGAGCTTACAGAGGGGTTTGTTCCAGAACTTAAGAAGGCTGACAGAAACTTTTATACTACATCCAGTTGTGGTGTATGTGGAAAAGGTTCTATAGAGTCCATACGGACGGTAAGTATTTTTCACAATCACAAAAAACAAAATGCTGTAATTTCCCTTGAAAGACTTTATCAATTATCAGAAAAGTTAAAAACTTTTCAGAAAAATTTTAGTGCCACAGGAGGTATACATGCTTCTGGCCTATTTGACATAGATGGTAATCTTTATGCCTTACGTGAAGACGTAGGAAGGCATAATGCATTGGATAAACTCATAGGTCACGCCTTGTATGCAGACTTACTTCCTCTTACTAATAAAATTCTAGTCTTAAGCGGAAGAGCTAGTTTTGAGCTTATTCAGAAAGCGGCAATGGCAGGAGTTGGTATGATTGCTGCAATAGGAGCACCATCCAGCCTGGCAATAGATCTTGCAAAAGAATTTGATATTACATTATTGGGATTTCTTCGGAATAACCGTTTTAATATTTATCATTCCGGTAATTATTTTAAAATTGAAAATTTGTATGGAGATGAGAATTAAAGATAATTCAGTGAGGTTTCACCTTCCGAATCCGAATCTAAAATACTAAATTTTTATTTTTTTTAAATTTTATAAATTATGGAAAACAAGGATTTATTCAATAAAATAAAAGAAGATATCAGTAGGTTACCTGCTGCAGAACCACCATATAAATTATTGAACCTAAGGCTAAAACCTCCAAAAGCTTGGGCAGCGGGTGTACCGGCGGTAATACATTCGCTGGATCAGCTCGTGCGTAACGCATCTTTTCTTCGTGGAGGAAGAGCCCTTTTCAGTATGAATCAATTTGATGGTTTTGATTGTCCGAGCTGTGCTTGGCCAGATCCTGATGACGAACGTTCCCGATTGGGCGAATATTGTGAAAATGGAGCAAAAGCTTTAGCAGAAGAAGCTACTTCAAAAAAAATAGGAGCAGAGTTTTTTAAGGAAAATTCAGTGTATGACTTAGCAAAACTGACTGATTTTGAAATTAGCCAGTTGGGAAGAATTGAAGAACCTATGTATTTACCTGAAAATGGAACCCATTATCAGCCGATAAGCTGGGATGATGCCTTTGCAAAGATTTCTAAAAAACTTAATGCTTTAGAATCTCCTAACGAAGCCGTTTTTTATACTTCAGGAAGAACCAGTAACGAAGCAACTTGGGTTTACCAGTTATTTGCCCGTGAATTCGGAACCAATAACTTTCCGGACTGTTCCAATATGTGTCATGAGACCTCAGGCTATGCACTTTCCAGAAGTATTGGCATTGGGAAAGGTACAGTAAAACTGGAAGACTTTTATGATACCGATCTTATTATAATCATGGGACAGAATCCCGGAACCAATTCCCCCAGAATGCTTTCGGCTTTAACTAAGGGAAAGAAAAACGGAGCAAAAATTATGGCGATCAATCCACTTCCTGAGGCCGGGTTAAAAGGTTTCCGAAATCCTCAGGATGTTCGTGCTTTGCTTGATAAGCCCTATGAATTGTCAGATTTATACCTTCCTGTTAAGATCAATGGAGATATGGCTCTTTTGAAGGCCCTTCAAATCTTAATATTAGAAGAGGAAGCTAAAAATCCGGGAAAAGTACTAGATCATGATTTTATTGAGAACAAGACTGCAGGGTTTAAGGAGTTGAGTGAAGAATTAAAACGGTATAACCTTGATTTTCTGGCTGTAGAATGTGGAATTCCGATCGAAAGGCTAAGAGAAGCGGCACAGATGATTGCCTCAAAAAAACGTATTATTATATGTTGGGGAATGGGAATCACACAGCAGCATAACGGGGTGGACATGATCTATAATATAGTGAACCTGCTTCTTATGAAAGGAAGTATAGGAATTCAGGGAGGAGGAGCCTGCCCTGTTCGTGGTCATAGTAATGTGCAGGGAAACAGAACCTTACTGATCAACCATCATCCCACTACTGAGCAACTGGATCGTTTGGAAGAATATTATGGTTTTAAGGTACCAAGAGAGGGCGGTTATGATGTCGTGAAGGCGCTAAAGGCAATGCATCGGGGTGATGTGAAGTTTATGTTTTGTATGGGTGGCAATTTCTTATCAGCTGCACCGGATACGACTTTTACAGCAGAAGCAATGCGAAAGCTGGAAATGTCCGTGATTGTTTCTGTAAAATTAAATAGGAGCCATCTTATCCATGGAAAAGAAGCTCTTATCTTACCGGTAATTTCCAGAAGTGAAAAAGATATAATTAACGGAGAGCTTCAGCATGTAAGTACTGAAAATTCAATGGGTGTTGTAGAGTGGTCAAGAGGTGTTCTCGAGCCTATTTCAAAACATTTGATTAATGAAACACATGTGGCCTGCAGAATGGCAAAAGCAGTTCTGGGCGAACGTTCTGTAGTAGACTGGGATAAGTTTATTAACAGTTATGATGCTGTTCGTAATGATATTGAACAATGTATTCCCGGATTTGAAAATTATAATACAAGGGTAGTTCAGAAAGGTGGATTTTATCTTCCAAATGAGCCGAGAGATGGTATTTTTAATAGTGAGTTTCATCAGGGGAAAGCAGCTTTCAATATTACAGCTGTACCAGATAATTCTCTTGAAGCTGATGAATATCTGATGGGAACGACCAGAACACATGACCAGTTTAATACAGTGGTTTATGGGCTGGATGACCGCTACAGAGGAATTTTCAATGAAAGAAGAGTGGTAATGATGAATGAATATGATATTGAGAAAGCTGGTTTTAAAGAAGGTGAGCATGTAGATCTTTTCAATTATGATGACGGAATTGAGAGGATCGCACCTCTTTTTATTGTAGTAAAATATCCTATCCCACAAAAGAGTACTATGACCTATTTTCCGGAAACCAATGTTTTGGTATCCATCAATAATGTAGTAAATGGTGCTAATATGCCGGCTTCAAAATATGTCCGTATAAAAATCCGTAAGCACAACCCCGATATTTTTAAAAAAATTGATGACCACGTCATTGCCGCATCAGGAACGGGTCTGAAGTAATCTTAGTTCGGACTTAAATCGGTTTATAAGGTGGGTGAAAAATTATAGATTTTAGAGTTCATTTTAGCTGATTTTAAAGAACATCCCAAGAAGAAGTAACAGTAAATGGGAAGGTTATACTCTTATAAAGAGTTCCCGTTTTGGATATTCTTTCCATATTTTCTTGCAAATATAAATTCCTTAGTATGCCTTTGGGAGTGGTTTGAAATAAGTATACTTAGTAT
>NZ_JALAHD010000190.1 GCF_022712095.1 Chryseobacterium sp.
ATATTTTTCTTAAACATGGTTCCTCCGCTTATAACGGTTACCATATAAACACCGGACAGCTGAGATGCTATATTAAGTTCTATCATACTTTCGTTTTTGAAAGTTTTATTTATTATGGTCTGACCTGTTATGTTAGTGACATAAATCGTACCCTCAGGAATTTCTGTTAAATAAACAGTAAAGATTCCCGTAGTAGGATTCGGACTTATCTGGATCTGAGATTTTATTGATTCTACAGATTTGTTTTCCAGAATTTCAATATTTTTTGCTAGAGCTTTTGCTAAAGACTGCATCATTGGAGGGTTAGCAATGAGATCAGCAGTAAACCTCGGTTGATCTTTAGAACAACGAACAGGAACTCCCCAGTAAGGATTCATTTGTTCTGCAGGTCTCATTCCGTTATATCCTTCATAGGCTCCTTTGGCGAAGCTTAGCCCTAATGCTGTTCCTGTCTGGTTATCAGACATAGTGGCAGACCATAATCCACCAAATACTTTAGGATAATAAACACTTCCTCCATAGTTACCATTAGGAGTGAATCCTCTTATTCCTGTTGTAGGAATCTGTCCTATGCGGTATTCGGGATCATTAAATGCCCATCCTCTGGCTTCTTCTGTATTACCAATTCGGATCATTGTTCCCTTATAAGTAGCAAAGTTTTCCGGTGATTTAGGTCCCCATGCAGGGCTGCAGGATCCACCTGCCCAAGTACATTCATAAGCGTATGTACCTTCTTTAAACCATGGTGAATTAACGGCTCCTATACCCTGATCCGGAACTCTCCATCCTTCAGGACAAGGGTCAAATGCCGATTTTTCAACAGCATGTCCCCATAATTCAGGCATAGATTTAGGAAGCCAGTTTCTTGCTCCATTAGGCCTGTAAGTGAATAATAAAGGATTTTCAGAGGCCTTTTTTAAAGCACTCATTACGGTAGGAGTTTCTGTAAAGTTTGCATATTGAGTGAAACTTTGTACATAGGAAGCTCCATTGATCGATTGATAAGTTATAGAACCTGTGGTATTTGAACCTAGATAAATGCTATAATTATAATCTCCCGGATATCCATCCACTCCGGAAACATTCTGGAAAGTAGGAATTGGATCTTTTCTTCCCCACTGATAATGAATTCCTCCTGTTTTTCCATATATTGAGGGATTGTCTGAAGCTACATCAAATTCCAAAGCACCTAAGTTACGGTCCATAAATGTAGTTGTTAATGGTATAAGACCACTTCTAGTACTGAACATTAAGAAATCTTTATGTTCAGCAGGCTTGGTATCTGAAAATCTTTTCTCAGTAGTATAGGTTACAGGATTTTCTATAGGGTTATTGTTAGGAACCCAGATATGCCAGCTCCATAATACAGGATCACTTGAATTTCCATTAATTCCGGAATGTAAAGAAACTACCGCATTTCCTGATTTATTAGGAGCAACAGTTACCTGAATAGATCCGTTTTCATTAGATCCGTTTAATGCTACATTCGTTAGTAAACCTGTATCGGTAGTCCAGTATACATTTACGGACTGAGTTTCATTTGCTTTTGGCCAGTCATGTTCTGTCAGATACTGATTGTAGACGGCATAAGCCTTATTAACAGGGATAGTAACCGATTGAGCCTGGCTGGATTTTACCAGCAGATAACTATTCGGATTTTCTAAACCTTCGGTATAATCCTTAACTTCAGCGGGAAGATATTGAGTTACAAACCAATCTATTTCAGAACCTCTAGGGTCCTTAGAACATCGAACCGCTCCGCTTCCGCTATAAGTATCAATGTGATACCATCCTTTACGTTGAGTGGAATCATCACCCAAAGCCTGCGTCGGGTCTGAGATTATATGCATTCCTCTGGCAATTCCGAAGATATCCATGGAAGCTCCCCATAAAAAGCCTTCTGAACCTTGATCCTGATAGTACGATTTTCCGCTTGGATATTTTACATAATGTCCGGTAAGAGCATATTGTCCTATGTGATAATTTTCTTCACCCTGTACAAAGTCAAATCCTAATCCGGGATAAATTTTTGCAGATGGATAACGGTTATTCTTTCCGGAAATAGTTTCTCCTCCAACTCCGTCAGCAGGAACATTATATGAATTTCCCCAAGGTGAGTATTTAGGATGTCCGGTAAGGCCATGTGCATACGAAGGAACTCTCCATCCTGATGGACAAGGGTCAAAAGGAGATTTTAACTGGTTTTGATAAGAAACAACATTTTGCTTGCCCTCAGTATTATCAGACCACAAATCAAATCTCATTCCACTGTTATGCTTCTCTTTTGAGAACCAAAGTTCACTATCAGTAGCCCCATTGATAAACTTCAATGGATTTTGTGTGGCATACTTAATATTTCCGTTCATCTCATCATTTGGGCGTATCACAAATATACTACTGTGGTTTGTAAGGGTGATATCACCAAATAATTGAGTGGAAATGATAGGTAATGCACCATCCTTATCAATCATAGGAGGGAAAGGATCTTTTCTTCCCCACTGATATAGAAGTCCTCCGGTCTTATTCCATCCATATCCTAAGAAAGTGTTACTGGAAGCACCTAAATTACGATCCATAAAAGTGTTGGTCCAGTCAACGCCAGGAGCATTGTTTTTATACGCAATAGCACTTTTTGTAGGATCATCAGTTACCCATATATGCCAGCTCCAATACACCGGATCAGTCTGAGGATTTCCTGTTGATCCTACGTGAAGTGCTATTAATGCATTTCCTTTTCCTTTAGCCTTATTTATTCTTACATTGATTTTAGAGTTTTCACCATTCTGATTGACAGAAGCAGACTGGATTAATCCCTCAACATCTTGCCAGTATACAGAAGCCGAAAGTATTCCGGAAGGAATTGATTGTTTGTCCAGATACTCATTCTTGCTCCACATGGCATATGCTTTGGCTACCGGTATTTCCAATCCTCCGTAGTTGTTATCTTTAGCTTTGTCAATATCAAATATGTAACTGTTAGGAGCATAAATTGCTAATTCTGATGTATTGATAGCTTCGCAATAATTAGGGAAATCATTCCATTGATTAGTTGCCTGATATATAGAGGTAGATTCTTTAGGTACACATAATTGAACTTTTTGCAGATCAATTCCCTTGAAAATATTTATTCCTAACTGTGGTGGAGTAGGATTGTGACTGATAATCTTAACAAGACTTGTACAGCCATCAAAAGCTGAAGTACCTATTTGATTTAAAGCTGAAGGAAGAATAGTTTCTTTTATAGTTGATTTATAAAAGGCTGCTGCTCCTATTTCTTCTACTGTATTCGGAATGCTTACTTCACCTTTAAAACTGGCAAAAGTATACGTAGATATGACTTTTAGGTTTGTAGGTAAAATTACTTTTCCTGCATATCCTGTAAAAGCTCCAACAATAGTCTGTATTAATGGAAATTCTGTTAATTTTAAATTTTTGGAGAAATCTAATTGAGGTACAGTTGCATTTTGAAAGCTCATGACTCCTATGCTTGTTAGCTCTAGGCAATTAGAAAAATCCAGTCCATTTATATTAATACGTTCAAAAGAGCTCTTAGCTATGATTTTTAAGTTGGTAGATAATTTCAGTAATGTAGATGCTGAATTATAAAAGGCTGCTGCTCCTATTTCCTCTACTGAATTAGGGATAACCACTTCTCCCTTAAAACTGGCAAAAGTATACGTAGATATGACTTTTAGGTTTGTAGGTAAAATTACTTTTCCTGCATATCCTGTAAAAGCTCCAGCAATAGTCTGTATTAATGGAAATTCTGTTAATTTTAAATTTTTGGAGAAATCTAATTGAGGTACAGTTGCATTTTGAAAGCTCATGACTCCTATGCTTGTTAGTTCTAGGCAATTAGAGAAATCCAGTCCATTTATATTAATACGTTCAAAAGAGCTCTTAGCTATGATTTTTAAGTTGGTAGATAATTTCAGTAATGTAGGTGCTGAATTATAAAAGGCTGCTGTTCCTATTTCCTCTACTGAATTAGGGATAACCACTTCACCTTTAAAAGCTGCAAAAGCAAGTTCAGGAATAGTTTTCAGGTTGGGAGGTAATATTACCTTTCCAGCATACTGAGAAAATGTTCCTGCTAAATTTATTGTAGATGGGAACTCTGTCAGTTTTAAGTTTTTAGAAAAATCAACCTGAGGTATGTTAGCGGAATTGAATGCTGATGTTCCAATACTGGTTAATTCCAAACTGTTTGAAAAGTCAAGTTCAGTAATAGTGGCCCTTTCAAAAGCACTTCTCTCTATCGTTATTAGGTTTTTCGACAACTTGATCATCGTAGGAGCAGCATTATAGAATGCAGCTACGCCTATTTTTTCTATTGAATCAGGGATAATCACTTCTCCTTTGAAAGCTGCAAAAGCAAGTTCAGGAATCGTTTTCAGGTTGGGAGGCAAAATTACTTTACCTGCATAGCCGCTAAAAGTACCGGTTGGCCATTGTGTCGTTGAGAAATCTGATAATTTCAGATTTTTTGAAAGATCTATTTGTGGAATATTGGCATTATTAAATACAGCCATTGTCATGGTTGTTAATTCAGGGCTATTGGTGAAGTCCAACTCACTGATAGTTGCATGATCAAAAGCATTTTGGTCAATATATTTTAAATTGGCAGATAGTTTTAATAAGGTAGGAGTAGCATTATAAAAAGCAGCAGACCCTATATTTTCAACTGTATTTGGAAGTATAACCTCTCCTTTAAAGCCGGCAAAAGTACATGTAGGTACTGTTTTCAGGTTGGGAGGTAAAATTACTTTACCTGCATAGCCGCTAAAAGTACCGGTTAGCCATTGTGTTGTTGTAAAGTCTGATAACTTTAAGTTTTGAGAAAAATTTAAAGTGTTATTGGGTTTTACTTTAGCATCTTTAAATGCTGCCTGGTTGATCTGACTAAGATCTGGAGATTTACTAAAATCAATCTCATCAAATGTTGCATTTTGAAAAGCGGATATTCCTATAGATTTTAGGGAAACAGGTAAAGTAATTTTACTTAAAGTTTTCCCTTGAAAAGCTCCGGCTGGAAGGAGGTCATCCTCTAAATGTACATTTTCTAAATCCAAATTTTTGAGTACAGTCATTCCTTTGATGGTCTGGAAATCTGTACTGTTAAGAGTTCCTGTAAGAATAAGATCGGTGATCGTATTCTTGTCTGTTCCCATGAGTTGGGATAAAGATCCAGGTGTGCTTACATCATATTCTTTTGATATTTGGGCCCATGTAGTGGTCCAACCCAGTAAGAAAAAGAGAAACACCAAATAATAAGTTTTGGCTTTCATGATAAATTAGTTTTATAATTTTATAAATGTACGGATTGGAATCTGTATCTCTCTTTAAAGTGATATAAATCATCTTTAATCTCTCTTTTTTTGTTGATTTTTAATAAGATTTTTAAAATTCCGAAATGCTATTTTTATAAAAGGTTTAATACAAAAAAACCTCCTGCAAAAGGCAAGAGGTAAATGAACATATAAAAAATATAAGTAATGTAATTGATATCAATTTTCCTCAAACGATACCGTTTATAATGAAATTGAGATTTATTTAATAAGTTGATGATTATAAGCTTAAGCTAATTTTACATTAATAGCATTTAAACCTTTATCACCTTTTTGTACATTAAAAACTACTTTGTCGTTTTCACGGATAGATCTTACTTCTAATCCTGAAGAATGTACAAATATATCGTTTCCTCCATCTGCAGGAGAAATGAATCCGAAGCCTTTTGCTTCATTGAAAAATTTTACTGTGCCTTGTTGCATTGTAATTATTATTAAAAAATTATTGTTATGTGTTATATCCCTGATTTTATTTTAAGAGAAATAAACGGGATGTTGAGATGTTCCTTTTTTCATCGAACTGCCGTTGGTGATGATTTCTTTGGGATTGGTTAATAGGGTATAGGCCAGCTTCTTGATAGACGGTGACATAGATGAAGAAAACAAGAGTGTCTGTTTCTTCAGAGGAATAAGCTTCATGATTTTTTGTATGTCGTTTACAAATTCCAAATCCAGCATTCGGTCTGCTTCATCCAATACGAATATTTCAATCTTGGATAGATCAATATACCTTCTATTCACTAAATCAAGCAGTCTTACGGGAGTGGCAATAAGGACATCTACTCTTTTTCTTAGTGCGGCGAGTTGGCTTCCTTCCAACACCCCTTCAAAAACTGAAAACTGTGATAATGGTAAATATTTACTGTAAACTTCAAAGTTCTCCTCTATTTTTTGGGCTAATTCTTTATTAGGAGTGAGAATTAAAGTTCGTATTTCGTTGTGTTCGGGAGAATACTTTTTCAGTAACTGTAAAATAGGAATAGTAAATGAAGCTGTCTTTCCCAGTCCAGTCTCTGCAACTATAATGTCTCTCCCATCTAAAACATGAGGAATTACAGCATACTGTATTTCGGTAGGTTTAGAATATCCAGCCTCTGTCGCAGCGCGGATAATGGGATTGATTAAATTTAAATTTTTAAAACTCATTATAAATTTCCGGAATTTTCCCATATCAATCTGGTTGTGATTTATAGGGTAAATAAAAATATTATTTTTTTCTTTTCATTACTTGCTTTACGGATCAATTCAAATATTGAATGCAGGGCAAGATGGTGTCATTCTTCTATAAAGTAGAATCATTATTACCTGAATTTTAAACCAATAAAACTGAAGGTAAAATGAGGGTAGCTGAAAAAGCAAAACTGAAAGAAAAAAATGGGAATTTTAAACTGTTACAGAACGGCAAAGGCAGGAACCTGTTTTCTAAATGTCTGGCGAAGTTACAACAAAATAAATTAATAATAGTAAGTTTAAATTATTGATTATCAAAAATATATTCGTAGCTTACGCATTATTTGTAGGATATGGAAGAGTTAGAATTTATATACAAAAGCATTAATATTCATTCCTGCACCCACCGAAGCAAATAAAACTACATCCCCTTTTTTAATTTGATGGGTATCGAGTTCTCCCTTTAAAATCATAGATAGGAGAGAAGGTATGGTGGCAACGCTGCTGTTTCCCAATTTATTAATTACCATAGGCATAATATCAGGAGGTACGGCATGACCGTAGAGCTGATAAAATCGGTTGACAATAGCTTCGTCCATTTTTTCATTGGCCTGATGGATAATTATTTTATTCAGGTCATTAATGGAATAACCACTATTATCCAGGCATTTTTTCATAGCATCCGGAACGTGTATCAATGCAAACTCATAAATTTTCCTTCCGTCCATTTTGATATACTTGGTACTATGACAGCTTTCTTTATTATAAGATTTTCCAAAGTACAGATAATCTTTTTCATGGAAGGTATGGGATGCTGATAAATGAGATTTTATGCCGGAGTCATCATCTTCATTAATTTCTAAAACAACAGCGCCGGCCCCGTCAGCATAAATCATACTGTCTCTGTCGTGAATGTCTACAACCCGGGAAAGGCTTTCCGCTCCTATGACCAGGCAGCGTTTGGCGATATCCGATTTAATGAATGCATTAGCCTGTATGACTCCTTCGATCCAGCCGGGGCAACCAAATAAAAGATCATAGGCTACACAAAAATTATTTTTGATTTTTAATGAGTGTTTTACCCTTGATGCAAGGCTGGGAACGGTATCTGACTGAACAGTACCAAACTGGACATCTCCAAAATTATGGGCAAATATAATATAGTCTAGTGTCTCAGGGTCGATTCCGGAATCTTCTATAGCAGCCTGAGCGGCAATTAATCCCAGATCGGATGTTACCTGATTGTCATCGGCATATCTCCTCTCTTCGATTCCTGTGATTTTTTGAAGCTTATTGATTACTGAAATATTGTCGTCTTTCAATACAGTGCCTTCCTCATTATGGAAAATGTGTTTGTCAAAAAATAAATTAGTTATTTTCTGTGGTGGTATATAATTTCCTATACCTGTAATTTTACTTATCATTCTTGCTTTGGATTTTCTGATTCTTAATATAAAACTGAATAAATAATGGAAAATCCCCAATTATTTAAACAAAACCTCCTGCTTTTAACAAGGGGCTAATGAACATATAAC
>NZ_JALAHD010000015.1 GCF_022712095.1 Chryseobacterium sp.
GTTGATACTAATTGGAATATTGGTTACTTTTTTTATTTGTATTACTTTTGTGCGATGCGTTTTGTTAAACTATTATTACCTGTTATCGTTTTGTTGGTAGGAGCTTATGCTCTTTCCATGTATTATTTTGTAGATGAAAGTAAAGACTTTCAGTTGGAAAAGGAGGTTGATTATCCCATTGATAAAGTATTTAATCAGTTTAATAATCTGCAGAACTTTACACGATGGAATAATTTCTTTTCAAGTTCCCAATCTATGGACATAGATTATTATACTCCTTATGAAGGGCAGGGAAGTTCCATAAGCTATGTAGATGATAAAAATGATACCAATGGTGAAATGTTTATCAGATACGAAAACCTGAATAAAACGCTAAAATATCAATTGTTTGAGGATGAAAATGAAAATCCTACACTTATTGATATTAAGTTTAAAGAAGTAGCGCCTGAAAGAACTAAGATCATTTGGTATGTGCATACTCCTAAACAGCCTGTATTAAAGAGAGTGAAAAATTTCTGGACAGAAGACCGCTTTTCCGAAAATATCGACAAAAGTATGGTGAACCTGAAAAATGTTTTGGGAAATAAAGTAGAAAGAGACAAGTTGATGGCAACCCTAAAATATGACAGTTTAATGGTCGAAAAAGAAGAGGAACTCATTTTGTTGGGAATTAATGTAAGTACATCCAATAAAAAAGATGCTCTTTACAAGAATATTGTTATGAATTATAATAAGATTTTTAATTATATAACAATGGATTTAGGGAAAAAAGAAGATGAATTTGGTTATCCGGTTTTAATAACAGATGCTGACAGTTATAGAGATAAAGAGGTTTCTTATTACCTAGGGATACCTTTGTCGAAGAAAGAAGGAATTACTGATAATAACTTCAGTTTCAGAACCATTAGCCCTACTCAAAACTATGTTATATATTATAAAGGAACTTATGAAGGAAGAGTGAGAGCTATTCAGCAGCTCATTCAAAAAGCCAAAAAAGATGAGATGCGTTTCGGAGATGTAAGACAAACTTTTATTGAGCGTCCTACGGAAGAAGATGAGGTTACTATGAAGCTTTCCTTATCTGTCTATAAGTAAATTCTTTAAAAATATTTTGGTTATAGTTTTTTTTAATAATTCGTAGCTGCCCCGAATCGGTTTTTTTTATTAAATTTGAGCAATAATTTACGAAACAAAATTTAATAATAGACAAACTGTAATAATGGACAGATTTTCATTCCTAAACGCAGCTCATTCTCAATTAATTGAGGATTTATATCAACAATATTTAAAATTCCCAGACTCTTTAGAACCATCATGGAAAGCTTTTTTTCAAGGCTTTGATTTTGCTTTGGAGAACTATGGTGATGATGATAACATTCAATATGTTCAAAATTCGGTGAACTCTTCACCTGTAGTTCAGCAGGCTTCTCAGGCAGTAGCTGGAGGTGAAGTTCCTGAACACATTAAAAAAGAATTTAAGGTCGTTAACCTTATTGAAGCATACAGAACACGTGGACACTTGTTTACCAAGACAAATCCGGTACGTGAAAGAAGACACTATACTCCAACGTTAGATATTGAAAACTTTGGTTTAACTAAAGCAGATCTTAACGTAAAATTTAACTGTGCTGTAGAAACAGGAATGAAAGAACCTGCAACTTTACAGGAACTTATCAACCACCTTGAAAACATTTACTGCGATTCTATTGGTGTAGAGTACATGCATATCAATAATGTTGAAGAGAAAGATTTTATTAAAAAATGGTTACAGGTTAATGAAAATCATCCAAGCCTTTCTGTTAATGAGAAAACTGAGATCTTATTGAAGTTGAATCAGGCAGTTGCGTTTGAAAATTATCTCCATACAAAATTTGTTGGTCAGAAGAGATTCTCTCTTGAAGGTGGGGAAACATTGATTCCGGCTTTAGATCAGCTTATCTCAAGATCTTCCCAATTAGGAGTTGATGAGGTGGTACTAGGAATGGCCCACAGAGGAAGACTTAACGTTTTGTCTAATATTTTCGGAAAATCATATAAGCAGATTTTCTCTGAATTTGAAGGGAAAGAATTTGAAGAAGATGTGTTCTCCGGAGACGTAAAATATCACTTAGGATCATCCAAAAAAATTAAAACAGCCTCTGGTGAAGAAGTTTCTATTAACTTAACACCTAACCCTTCTCACTTAGAAACCGTAGCGGCTTTGGTAGAAGGTATATGCCGTGCTAAAATTGATGATAAGTATAAGGGAGAATCCTCTAATATTTTACCGATCATTATACATGGTGACGGAGCCATTGCAGGACAGGGGATCGTGTATGAAGTAGCGCAGATGATGAATCTTGAAGGGTATAAAACAGGAGGTACTGTTCATATCGTATTAAATAATCAGGTTTCATTTACGACTAATTATGCAGATGCAAGATCATCTACTTATTGTACAGATATTGCCAAAGTAACAGAATCTCCGGTAATGCATGTAAACGCTGATGATGCAGAAGCTGTAGTACATGCTATCCACTTTGCTGCTGATTTCAGAGCCAAATTTGGAAAAGATGTTTACATTGATTTATTAGGATATAGAAAATATGGTCATAACGAAGGGGATGAACCAAGATTTACACAACCTAACCTATATAAACTGATCTCTAAACACCCTAACCCAAGAGAAATTTATAAAGATAAATTATTGAAGGATAGTGTTGTTTCCAATGATATTCTTAAGAAAATGGAAGATGATTTCAAAGCACTTTTAGACAAGGATTTTGATGCTTCCAAAGAAATTGCAAAAAATACAATGGATGTGTTCATGTCTGATGACTGGACAGGATATCCTATTGGAAAAAGAGGAGCAGTTCAGTTACCTGTAGATACCCAATATGACCTGGCTAAATTGAAAGAATTAGCTATTAAGATGTCTACATTACCGGCTGATAAAAAATTCATCAATAAAATTACAAGGCTATTTGAAAACCGTCTGAAAGCAATTGAAAGTGATTCTTTAGACTGGGCTTTAGGAGAATGGTTGGCGTATGCTACATTGCTTACTGAAGGTCATAATGTAAGAATTTCCGGAGAAGACGTGGAAAGAGGGACATTCTCCCACAGACATGCTGTAGTAAAAACAGAAGATACGGAGGAAGAATACGTACCATTAAAATATGTTTCTGAAAACAGATTTGATGTATTTAATTCTCATCTTTCAGAATATGGGGTTTTAGGTTTTGACTATGGTTATGCTATGGCTTCTCCTAATACATTAACGATTTGGGAAGCTCAGTTCGGGGATTTCGTAAACGGTGCACAGATCATTATTGATCAGTATCTGGTTGCTGCAGAAGAAAAATGGAAAATTCAGGATGGATTGGTGATGTTATTACCTCACGGATCAGAAGGTCAGGGAGCAGAACACTCTTCCGCAAGATTAGAGAGGTTCTTAGCATTGGGTGCTAATGAAAATATAGTAGTTGCAAATATTACTTCACCAGCTAACTACTTTCATTTATTGAGAAGACAGTTAAAATGGTCTTTCAGAAAACCATTAATAGTAATGAGCCCTAAATCTTTGCTGAGACATCCAAAAGTTGTTTCTCCATTAGAAGACTTTGCTAACGGAAGCTTCCAGCCTGTTTTGGATGATCCTACAGCAGATGCTAAAAAAGTGGATAAATTAGTACTTTGTACAGGGAAGCTTTATTATGAACTATTGGCTAAAAAAGAAGAACTGAATGCTGAAAATGTGGCACTGGTAAGATTAGAGCAATTATATCCTTTACAGGCAGATGCTATTGATGCAATCTTCAAAAAATACAGTAGTAGAAAAGAAATCATCTGGGCGCAGGAAGAACCTGAAAATATGGGTGCATGGTCTTATATCCTAAGAAATTTCAGAGATACGGGAATTCAGGTAATATCTCCTGTTGCAAGTGGTGCTCCAGCTCCGGGAAGTCATAAAATGTTTGAGAAAAATCAAACTGCGGTTATTAACAGGGTTTTTGGAACAGATGATGCTCCAGGATCAAGACCGGTAACAGCTTAATTACAATAATCAATTAAAAAAAATAAAAAAATACTCAATATGTCAATCTTAGAAATGAAAGTTCCTTCACCGGGCGAGTCAATTACAGAAGTGGAAATTGCAACTTGGCTTGTTAAAGATGGTGATTATGTAGAAAAAGATCAACCTATCGCGGAAGTGGATTCAGATAAAGCAACTCTTGAATTACCAGCTGAGCAGAGTGGTGTTATTACTTTAAAAGCAGAAGAAGGTGATGTAGTACAAGTAGGTCAAGTAGTTTGTTTAATTGATATGGATGCTGCAAAACCTGCAGGATCAGTAGCTCCTGCTGCTGAAGCTCCAAAACAGGAAGAAGCACCTAAAGCAGAAGCGGCTAAACAAGAAGCTCCAAAACCCGCAGCTCCGGCTGCTGCAGCTCAAACTTACGCGACAGGAGCGCCGTCTCCGGCAGCCAAGAAAATTTTAGATGAAAAAGGAATTGAGGCTGTACAGGTTTCAGGAACAGGAAGAGACGGAAGAGTTACTAAATCGGATGCAGAATTAGCAGCAGTTCCAGCAATGGGAGGAAGCTCATTATCTGCAACAGGGTCAAGAGCTGTTACGACTACTAAACTTTCAGTTCTTAGAAGAAAAATAGCTTCAAGATTAGTTTCTGTAAAAAATGAAACAGCAATGTTAACTACTTTTAATGAAGTTGACATGTCTGAGATCTTTAGATTAAGAAAACAATATAAAGAAGAATTTGCTCAAAAACATGGAGTAGGACTAGGTTTTATGTCATTCTTTACAAAAGCGGTTACAAGAGCGTTACAAATGTATCCTGATGTAAATGCATCTATCGACGGAGATTTTAAAACAAATTATGATTTCTGTGATATCTCAATTGCCGTTTCAGGTCCTAAAGGATTAATGGTTCCTGTGTTGAGAAATGCAGAAAATATGTCTTTCAATGGTGTAGAAGCTAATATCAAAGATCTTGCTGTAAAAGTAAGAGATGGAAAAATCACAGTAGATGAAATGACGGGAGGTACATTTACTATTACTAATGGTGGTACTTTCGGTTCCATGTTGTCTACTCCGATCATTAACCCTCCTCAATCTGCTATCTTAGGAATGCATAATATCATCCAGAGACCTGTAGCAGTTGATGGACAGGTAGTAATCCGTCCAATGATGTATGTTGCTTTATCTTATGACCACAGAATCATCGACGGAAAAGAGTCTGTAGGATTCCTGGTAGCTGTAAAAGAAGCTATAGATAACCCTGTAGAGTTATTATTGGGTGGAGATGAAAGAAAAGGATTAGGATTATAATTTTAATAATATTATAAGATAATTAAAGTCTCGCCTTTAAAAAAGGCGAGATTTTTGCATCTATTTCATAAAACGACTAAGATGTTCTCTAAAATTACTTCTAATATCAAAGTTTCAGTAGTTCCTGAGTATGATAGCAAGAATAGTTACCCTTCAGAAAATCGTTATGTTTTTAAATACAATATCAACATAGAGAATGAAGGAGACTTCGACGTAAAAATCATGAAAAGAAAATGGCTTATTTTTGATGTAGGCTTCGGTTATACTGAAATCACAGGTGATGGAGTTATCGGATTGACTCCAGAAATACCTGTAGGCGAAAATTTCACTTATTTTTCTAATGTAATGCTTCGGTCTGGAGTAGGAAATATGAGTGGAAAATACCTAATTAAGAATATGAAAACCCAGGAAACTTTTGAGATAGATATTCCTAAATTCAATTTATTGTCCGAAGTTTTGAGTAACTAAGGTTAAAGCTTTTTAATTTTAGTTTTCATATTTTCTGACACTTCTTCGTTGCTGTTGAGAAAGAGTTTTTCAAAAGCAAGCAGAGATATTTTAGCACAAGCTTCAGCATCATCACCAGCCCTATGATGGTTAAAATGAATCTGATGGTATTCTGCCAGATGTTTTAACCCATATTTTGGAAGATAATTCCATGATTTTTTAGCCAGCTGGATGCTGCATAAGTAATTAATAGATGGAGTGAAAAGTCCGTAATAATCAAGACACCCTCTTAATACACCGGCATCAAAGCTCGCATTATGAGCGATCATAAGTGTTCCGTACATCATTTCTTCCACTTCATACCATATCTCATCGAAAGTAGGAGATTCTTTTACGTCCTCAGGAAGAATTCCATGAACAGCAACATTGAATTTATTAAAATAAGGAAAACTTGGAGGCTTGATGAGCCAGGTTTTGGTTTCTACAATCTTTGAATCCTGTACAATACATACGCCCAGTTCACATGCAGAACTTCTCTCATGAGTAGCTGTTTCAAAATCTATTGCACAAAAATCCATTATTGAAATTGTAATTAATAATTTAAGATAATGAATTTATTTATAATTAAAGTAATATAATTGAGAATTTTAGTTTTAATATAATTAGATTTAAATATTATGAATTGCTTTAATGTGTAAATAGTTAAATATATTAAATCATCTTAAAGAAAATGTTTAAAAATAAGCCATTTAGTCTGATAGAAATCTTTTATCTGGTGTGTCTGACGAAGTTTCCAGGTTCCGGGAAGCTGAGCATAAAAGCCAAAATGAGCCCGGATTACAGCCCATAGATGTGGAAATCCATTTTTAAAACCAAAATAAATTCCGGCAATTCCATCTAAACATAACCTGAAGAATATAAGCCAGATCAGTTTTGGAAAAGGAAGATTTTTCAGCATCATAGACAAGTTATTACGTATGTTCAAATAGGTTTTTTGAGGATTTTGTTTATTCAGTGTTCCTCCCCCTACATGGTATATTTTAGATTTTCCTGTGTAATATACCTTTCTGTTATTATTCTTAAGACGCCAGCATAAATCAATTTCTTCTTGATGAGCAAAAAATCTTTCATCAAAGCCGTTCTGTTCCCAAAAATCTTTTGAACGGATAAAGAAACAGCAACCGGAAGCCCAGAAAATCTCTGTTTCATCATCATATTGCCCCTTATCTTCTTCGACGTCATCAAATATTCTTCCCCTGCAATAAGGATAACCAAGGTTGTCAATTAGTCCACCGGCCGCACCTGCAAATTCAAAGTGATTTTTATTGCTGTAAGAAAGTATTTTAGGTTGTATAGTGGCTATATGGCTGTCCTTTTCAAATAAATCAATGACAGGCTGAATCCAGTTCTCGGTGACTTCCACATCCGAATTAAGCAGACAGTAATATTCTGCATCGATTTTTTTTAATCCTTCATTATAGCCTCCTGCAAATCCGTAATTCTGATCATTTTTAATAATTCTTACAGAAGGAAAATTGGATTGAATATATTGTATGGAATCATCGGTAGAACTGTTGTCCACAATGTAAATGGTAGCTTCTTTGGAAAATTGTATAACAGAAGGAAGGAACTTTTCAAGCCATTTTTTGCCGTTCCAGTTTAATATTACAATTGCTAATTTTTCAGACATGTAATCTAAATTTTTTTGGTGTCAAATGTTTTGACGGAATTCTGATACTTCCATTTTCTGTGTGACCATAGATAGTTAGCTGGTCTTTTATGTAGTGTATTTTCTAATAATTGATGGAATTTTTTAACTACTTCGTTTTCAACGAATTTTTCACCATCTGGATAAATCCTATGATAATTAACCTGATAAAATCCCCGCTTCACTTTTTTCATTTCACAATAAATAAATGCGAGATCCATCCTTGTTGCTAACTTATCATAGCCTATGAAAACAGGTGTTTTCTGATTCAGGAATTCCAGTCCATAGTTAACATGTGAGACGTGTGGAGTCTGATCAGCAACAAACATATAAGCTGAATTTCCGTCATTTTTGGATCGGAAAATATTTAAAATAACTTCATTAGCTTCTAATGCTTCATTTCCGAATTTGTTTCTCACTTTTTTCATCTGATTTTCCCAAAAATCATTGTTTACTTTTCTGTATACAGGATGACAATGGTCTTGAGGAATAATTCGGGCTAAGGCATTAATCCATTCCCAATTAAAAACATGGCCGGCAAGCAGGATAATATTTTTACCTTCCTCTTTGGCTTCGTGGAAAAGTTCCTGATTAATGTGCTGCATTCGCACACGGGTTTCTGTTTCCGAAATGCTGAATGATTTAATGGTTTCCACCAGATAATCTGAAAAATTCAGGTAAAATTCCTTTTTTATTTTGCTGATTTCCTTTTCGGTTTTTTCAGGGAATGAATTTCTCAGATTCTCAGTAATTACCTTTTTCCTGTATCCTACAATATAATAA
>NZ_JALAHD010000191.1 GCF_022712095.1 Chryseobacterium sp.
CCCATGAGCCTCCCCAGCCCCATGAGAATCCAAGACCCCAGTTCCAGCCACTGTTCCAACCCCAATACGGGCTATAACCACCGTACCAGCCCCAAGAAGGTCCCCATGAATAATCATAGTAATTGGTAACATTCCCAGCAAAACCACCCCAATCAGAGTCTGTTGCTGCGTTACTCCAGCTGGTATCACTCCAAGCATTATATCTTCCATCCTGCTCCCTTGAATTCATTTCGGCATTCTGGATCATATTGGTATCCTGATAGTAATCGTAATATTCACCAACCCTGTTTCCGCCATTATTAATAATTACTCCTTCAGGCAAAGTGTCTTTATTAGGATCATAATAAACTCCGTCTGTCTCGCTGTAACCGCCCACCTGCGCAGTACAAGACATCAAAAGCAATCCACCTGAGATTACTAAAATCCCTTTAGATTTTAGCAAGCTAAGCAAATTTTTATGTATATTTCGTTTCATGATAATGTAAAAATTTTTAATTTAAATTATATTTGCAAATAGTACCAAAAATGTACCAAACACAGGTAATAAAATCTATCAAAAATAGACTTTTATTTTTAGATAACAATAACATAAAAAAGTTAAAAATTAATTAAAAAATAATGGCAAAATTAACCTCAAGAAGCGAAGACTACAGCAAATGGTATAATGAATTAGTTGTAAAAGCAGACTTAGCTGAAAATTCAGGAGTGCGAGGTTGTATGGTAATCAAACCGTATGGCTACGCTATCTGGGAAAAAATGCGTGATGAAATGGACAGAAAATTCAAAGAAACAGGCCACGTGAATGCATATTTCCCGCTTTTTGTGCCCAAAAGCTTATTTGAGGCTGAAGAAAAGAATGCAGAAGGTTTTGCAAAAGAGTGTGCTGTTGTTACCCATTACAGATTAAAAACTGATCCTGATAATCCACATAAATTAATTGTAGATCCTGATGCTAAATTAGAAGAAGAGCTTATTGTACGTCCTACTTCGGAAGCTATTATCTGGAATACCTATAAAAACTGGATTCAATCTTACAGAGATTTACCTATTCTTATCAATCAGTGGGCTAACGTTGTGCGTTGGGAAATGAGAACCCGTTTGTTTTTAAGAACGGCAGAATTCTTATGGCAGGAAGGACATACTGCTCACGCTACGAAAGAAGAAGCGGTAGAAGAAGCAGAAAAAATGAATGATGTATATGCTGATTTTGCTGAAAATTTCATGGCTATTCCTGTGGTTAAAGGTTTAAAAACTCCATCGGAAAGATTTGCCGGCGCTGATGAAACCTATTGTATCGAAGCCTTAATGCAGGATGGAAAAGCTCTTCAGGCAGGTACTTCTCACTTTTTAGGGCAAAACTTCGCGAAAGCTTTCGACGTAAAATTCACTAATAAAGAAGGAAAAATAGAGCATGCCTGGGCTACCTCATGGGGAACTTCTACCCGATTGATGGGAGCACTTATTATGACCCACTCAGATGATTTCGGATTGGTATTACCTCCGACTCTTGCTCCGATCCAGGTGGTTATTGTTCCTATTTTTAAAGGAGAAGAACAGCTGAACCAGATCAGTGAAGTTGCATTGGAATTACAAAATAAATTAAGAGCTAAAGGAATTTCCGTTAAATTTGATAATGACACTCAGAATAAACCAGGCTGGAAATTTGCAGAATATGAATTGAAAGGAGTTCCTGTAAGAATAGCCATCGGTCCTAAGGATTTAGAAAATAAGTCGGTGGAAATTGCAAGAAGGGATAACCTTACCAAAGAAACACATTCTGTAGAAGGGTTAGACACTTACATCGAAGAACTGTTGAAAACCATTCAGAAAGATATCTATGATAAAGCTTTTAACTTCAGAAAAGACCATATTACTAAAGTAGATACTTATGAAGAGTTTAAAGCAGTTTTGGAAGAAAAAGGAGGGTTTATCTACGCACATTGGGACGGAACTGAGGAAGAAGAAGAGCAGATAAAAGAGGAAACAAAGGCTACAATCAGATGTATTCCATTGGATGATGATATCGAAGAAGGTATATCTTTAATCTCTGGCAAGCCGTCTAAAAGAAGGGTTTTATTTGCAAAAGCGTATTAACATTTTAATAATAATTTAGGATAATTTTGTTAAATAATTTCTAAAAAAGCAACATTTAGGCAAAATTTTATTTAAATTTATCCAACATTAATTTTAAAAATAAATTTATTATGTCGTTAAATGTTATTGATTTAATTAAAGGACAATTAGGTCCTGCTTTGATTTCACAAGCTTCATCTCAGTTTGGAGAAAGTGAATCAGGAATTTCAAAAGCAATTGGAGGATTATTGCCTGCAGTTGTTGGAGGGCTAGCAAATAATGCCAATAACCCTGGTGTTTTAGATGCAATTACGAATGCTTCTTCAAGTGGAATTTTAGGAAATTTGTTAGGAGGTACTTCCAACAATTCTATCGTTTCAAGTTTATTGTCATCTATTTTTGGAGACAAAGTAGGCGGATTAGTTAATTCTATTGCTACATTTGCAGGAATCAGCAATAACACATCAAGTTCATTGCTTAACTTAGTAACAGGAGCTACTGTAGGATCTATAGGAAAATATGCGGCAGATAATAATTTAGATAAATCAGGAATCTCCAGTCTTCTTAGTGATCAGAAAGGAATTATTTCTACTTTATTACCAGCAGGATTATCCCTTGCTTCTCTTAATATTGGAGATTGGGCAAAAGGATATTCTTTTGATAATGATAAAATTAAAGTAACTTCCCACGAAGATCCAAAAGTAGAAGTTACCAGAAGTACCACTCCTACCGGAACTCATATTGATAATAATGATGGTGGGGGATCTATCTGGAAATGGTTGCTTCCTCTTTTATTGTTACTAGCTGCAGGATATTTCTTATGGAAGCAGTGTAATAAAACAGAAACAACCACTACCACCGTTTCAGAAAACACAGTAGCAGTCTCTCCTTCTGACAGCGTATCTGTAACTACTACAACTACAAAAGTTGATGAGAATATTGACCTTAACGGTGTAGCCCTTAAAGGATACAAAGACGGTATGGAAGACAAAATGATTACTTTCTTAAAAACAGACGGTTATAAGAATGCAGCAGATGATAATGCTCTGAAAAGCACTTGGTATGATTTCGACCATGTTAACTTTAAGCTTGGAAGTTCTACAGAACTTGAAGCTGGTTCTCAAGGACAATTAGACAACCTTGTAGCCATTTTAAAAGCATTCCCTGATGCTAAAATTAAAATAGGTGGTTATACCGATAAAACAGGTAATGAAGCTGCTAACGTTAAACTATCCCAGGCAAGAGCAGATTATATTAAAGCTGCTTTGGAAAAAGCTGGTGTGGGAGCTCAGGTTTTAGGAGCAGAAGGTTATGGTAGTAAATTCGCCACAGTAGATGCCACAGCTTCTGATGCTGAAAGAGCAATTGACAGAAAAATGTCTGTAAGATTTGCTAAATAAAACTTAGACTTATTATAAATTAAATCCCGGAAACTGGTTTCCGGGATTTTTTGTTTTCATATATTTTTCTTGTTCATTTATTTTAATTAAATTTGTTAGTCATTTCTAACATTTATGAATTTTAATATAAAAAGAGCCTGGAGAAAAGATAAAACCCTCCATTCATTACCGGAAGTATATTCCTCTATAAATGTTCCAAAGAATGGAAGTTTCTGGAAGAAATATCTTGCTTTTGCAGGTCCGGGGCTTATGATTGCAGTAGGATACATGGATCCTGGGAACTGGGCTACGGATATTGCCGGAGGAGCTCAGTTTGGGTACACTTTACTTTCTGTAATTCTTATTTCCAATATATTTGCTATGGTTCTGCAACACCTTTCCGTAAAACTGGGTGTAGTCGCAGAAAGAGATTTAGCACAGGCCTGCAGAGACCATTTTGGTCCCCGAACTAATTTCATGCTCTGGGTATTTTGTGAAATAGCTATTGCTGCCTGTGATCTTGCAGAAGTAATAGGTTCAGCCATAGCCCTAAATCTTCTTTTTCATATTCCGCTCACCTGGGGAATTGTGATCACCACAATCGATGTCCTTTTAATACTTTTGCTTCAATCTAAAGGATTCAGATGGATAGAGAGTATTGTAGGTGGTCTTATATTTATCATTCTCGCCTGTTTTGTGTACGAGATTATTGTTTCAAAACCTGAGTTAAATGCGGTATTGGGAGGCTTAGTTCCCCAAAAGGAGATTATTCAGAATCCGGCTATGCTGTATATCGCGATTGGGATTTTAGGAGCAACTGTAATGCCTCACAACCTTTATCTTCACAGCAGCATTGTTCAGACCAGAAATTATACACGTGACAAAGAGGGTAAGAAAGAAGCGATAAAGTTTGCGACTTTAGACAGTACTGTTTCACTATTATTAGCTTTTTTCATCAACGGGGCCATCCTTATCCTTGCAGCAGCCACTTTCCATACTACAGGAAATAAAGATGTTGCAGACATTCATGATGCTTACAAAATGCTGGCTCCTATTCTGGGGGCATCAATGGCAAGTATCGCCTTTGCTATTGCACTACTGGCTTCCGGACAAAATTCCACCCTTACAGGAACTCTAGCCGGGCAAATTGTCATGGAAGGCTTTTTAAATATAAGATTAAAACCGTGGCTGAGAAGACTTATCACAAGACTTATCGCTGTAATCCCCGCTTTAATCGTAGCTATTTTATACGGTGAGAAAGGAACCACGGAATTATTGGTATTAAGCCAGGTTATTCTGTCTATGCAGCTGAGTTTCGCGGTAGTACCTTTAGTTATGTTTACCAGTGACAAGGAAAAAATGGGAAGCTTTGTCAACAAACCCTTTTTAAAGATCAGTGCATGGGTCATCACTTTTGTGATCATTGTTTTAAATCTTTATTTGCTTTATCAGACCTTTTTTGGTGAATGATTTTCTGCCTTAATGTCCTGATTTTTTATTTGGCAAAGTCTTTGTCAAACAATCAGTAAAAAGTTATTGAATTATGGAAAATCAGGATATCAACGAAGAAAACATCAATAAACAGGAAGAAAACAATCCTCAAAACGAAACTATTTCATCGGAAAATGTGACAGCTACTCCTACTGCAGAAGAACTTTTGGCAGAAGAAAAAGACCGTTACATCAGATTGTATGCTGAATTTGAGAATTATAAAAAGAGAACATCCAAAGAAAAAATGGAATTTTTCCAATATGCCAATCAGGATATGATGATTTCAATGTTGGGAGTTTTGGATGATTTTGAAAGGGCTCTTAAAGAAATTGCTAAAAATGGTAATTCTGCCGATCTTCAAGGAGTGGAACTTATCTATCAGAAATTCAAAAATAAACTAGGGGAAAAAGGCTTAAAAAGTATGGAAGTAAATGCAGGTGATGCATTTGATGTGGACTTCCATGAAGCTATCACGCAGATCCCGGCTCCTTCAGAAGAGCTTAAAGGTAAAATCGTAGACGTTATTGAAACAGGATACACTTTAAATGATAAAGTGATCCGCTTTGCAAAAGTAGTAACGGGAAATTAAAATTAATAAATGATGAATGATGAGTGTCTCTAATGAAACTCTCATGGATTAACATTTACATTTTGTCATTTATCAATATACAATCATATAAATCATGTCAAAAAGAGATTATTACGAGGTTCTTGAAATAACGAAGTCCGCATCAGCAGATGAGATCAAGAAGGCCTACCGTAAAATGGCGATCAAATATCACCCTGATAAAAATCCGGGGGACAAAGCTGCTGAAGAAAAGTTTAAGGAAGCCGCAGAAGCTTATGAAATATTAAGTGATGAGCAAAAACGTGCAAGATATGACCAATACGGCCATGCAGGAGTAGGCGGAAACGGAGGATTCGGCGGTGGCGGATTCGGTGGCGGAATGAATATGGAAGATATTTTCAGTCAGTTTGGAGATATCTTTGGAGGTCATTTTGGCGGTGGTGGATTCGGTGGATTTGGTGGCGGAGGTCATCAGCAGGTAAAAGGTTCCAATCTACGAATCAGAATCAAGCTGAATCTTGAGGAGATGGTCAACGGAACCCAGAAAACTCTTAAGGTCAAAAAAATGAAAGTAGCGGAAGGCGCTACTTCAAAAACATGCCCTACATGTAATGGTTCAGGAGTTCAGGTAAAAGTAATGAACACGATGTTCGGGCAAATGCAGACCCAAACTACCTGCGGAACTTGTCAGGGAATGGGTAAAGTTGCTGATAAAATTCCTGCCGGAGCCAATGCTCAGGGACTTATAAAGGATGAAGAGGAAATCACGATTAACATTCCGGCCGGAGCCAGAGACGGAATTCAGCTTAATGTAAGAGGAAAAGGGAATGATGCGCCTTTTGGAGGAACCCCAGGGGATTTGCTGGTAATTGTAGAAGAGGAAGCAGATAAAGTAATCAAAAGAGAAGGTGATAACCTTCATCAGGAATTATACATCTCTTTTGCAGAAGCTGCTTTGGGAGCTAAAAAAGAAGTTCCAACAGTAGGTGGTAAAGTAAAAATCACCATTGAAGCAGGAACTCAATCCGGAAAGATATTAAGACTGGCAGGAAAAGGTCTTCCAAGTATTGACAGCTACGGAAAAGGAGATATGTTCATTCATATCAATGTATGGACTCCTCAAAAACTCACGAAAGAACAAAAAGAATTCTTTGAGACCCAGATGTCTAGCGGCGAAATGGTCGCGGAACCATCCGGAAAAGAAAAAACTTTTTTTGATAAAGTAAAAGACTTATTCAACTAATATAAAGAGACCTTAACGGTCTCTTTTTTTATACAGAAACGCCAAATAAATCTTTATTTCGTATATTCGCTTACAATAATAATTTAAAAACACATATTCTATACTATATTACAAAAATTATTTATACATAAATATCATAAATTATTTATACAAGTTATTATGTAATATAAAAATAAAACAGGATGAAAGAAAATTGTTTAAACTGCGAACAATCAATAGATGGGAATTTCTGCAGTAACTGTGGACAAAAAGCAAGCACTAAACGTTATTCATTACAGCATTTCTTTAAACATGATCTCATTCACGGTATCTGGCATGTCGACAAAGGAATCCTGTTCACTATTAAACAGTTATTTACACGGCCCGGACACAGTATCAGAGAGTACATACAAGGGAAAAGGGTTAATTATTTCAGTTTTATTACTTTAATTCTTATTGTTTTAGGGATTTCCGGTTTATTAGAATATTATTCCGGTATTAAAATAGCAGATATTATATCATCCACTAAAGAAGTAGAACTTTATAATAGCATGAAGAATTTTGCTGATAAATATCCTAAACTAATTCCAGTAATAACCATCCCTTTATATTCCTTATTCAGCTTTTTATGGTTTAGAAAGGCTCAGCTGAATTACTCGGAACACCTTGTTTTAAACTCTTATATAGTCGCAGCTCAATTAATTATTATTTTAATATTTATTATAATTTCTGTTTTCTATACAAATATTTCCGGACTTCTCCTTATTTATTCAGTTATTGGTTTCATCTCTTTAATTTACTCCATCTGGTTTTATTACCAGTTTTTTTCTAAGTTCAGCTATAAAGTATTAAGTTTAGTATGCAGAACTATTGCTGTCCCTTTTACCTATTTTATTTTCACCCTTATTATAGGTATGATTATGACAAAATTCAGCTCATAAAAACTGATTAAAGTAAGTATTTAATTTTCCTATTGATAGCAACCAAAAGAAAACTTACCGCTAAAAGGCTTATCATAAAAGCAACATTTTCCCAAACTCCCAGATGCAGATCAAAAATAAGTTTCATGATTAAAGGATGCACCAGATAAATAGCTGTAGATATACTGGCCAGGACTTTAGAATCTGTGGGAATGATAATATTCTTACCATATAAAAATACAATCGGACAAGC
>NZ_JALAHD010000192.1 GCF_022712095.1 Chryseobacterium sp.
AGCTAACTGGCATTTCTGGTTAGGTACTTTAGGAATCATTTTCTATGCAGTTCCAATGTACATCTCAGGATTTACGCAAGGGTTAATGTGGAAACAGTTCAACCCGGACGGTACTCTATTATGGAAAAACTGGCTGGATACTGTTACAGCTATTATTCCTTACTATAAAATGAGATTCATAGGAGGGTTATTCTATCTTGCCGGTGCGATCTTAATGGTAGTGAATGTTATCGCAACAGTAAGAAAAGGATCATTCCAGAAAGAGGTTCCTGCTGAAGCTCCTGCATTAGCTAATATAGGAAGCCAACGTAAAGAGGGAGAAGGCGTTCACCTTTGGATTGAAAGAACTCCGGTACTCCTAGGTATTCTTGCACTTTTAACACTATCTATTGGTAGTATGGTTGAAATTGTACCTACTCTATCACTTAAGAAAAGTGTCCCTACTATTGCAGCAGTAAAACCTTATTCACCACTTGAATTAGAAGGTAGAGACTTATATATCCGTGAAGGTTGTAACGCTTGTCACTCTCAGATGGTGAGACCGTTCAGAGATGAAGTAGTAAGATTTAACGGTAAAAACGGACAATATTCTAAAGCGGGAGAATTCGTATATGACAGACCATTCTTATGGGGTTCTAAAAGAACTGGTCCGGATTTACATAGGGAAGGAGGAAAAAATCCAAGTTCATGGCATTATAAACATATGTATAACCCTAGATCTACATCTGCAGGCTCCATCATGCCACGTTATCCTTGGTTAATTACAAATGACTTAGACAGATCTAAAATGGTAGACAAGATCAAGCTGATGAAAAGTGCGTTTGATGTACCTTATACTAAAGCTGAAATCGATTCTGCTAATACTTGGGCCGACAATCAGGCAGCTAAGATCGTAAAAGATATTTTCTCTGAAGCAGCAGACTTAAAAGATGCTTATGCTAAGAGACCAAAAGGAGAATTAGAGAAGAAAGAAATTGTTGCTCTTATATCATATTTACAAAGATTAGGAACAGACATTAAAACGACTGAAATACAAACAGCAAGTAATAACTAAAAACATTAAACAATTCGATGATTCCTCAGAATTTTAAAGATATATTATCCAATACGGAAAATGCTGGTTTTTATCAGACATTGGCTCTGATATTCTTTATGCTGTTCTTCGTTGCCTTGGTAATCTATGTATTTAGCAGGCCTAAAAAACATTATCAGGAAGAAGAAAATGCACCTCTTGGGGATGATGATGACGACGAATTTGATTTAAAAAATTAAACGATTATGAAACAAAGAACACCAGTTTTTGTAAACATCTTAATAATAATTGGACTCTTAATAGTTTTTTATTATTTGTTTGTTCAGAGTTATGCATTCTTGGCTTCTCCGTATTTCTGGGGAACAGTAGTGATCAGTTGTATTTTGGCTTACATCCATAGTGCAATCGGAGATATCATTGAGAATAATAAATTCAAAAAATTATCTGCTGAAGAAAAGGCTGAATACCTTGCAGAGAAAAAAATACCTTTCTTCAAAAGAATGTATGACAGTGCCTTTAAAAAGCAGTCTGCGACAGAAGAAAAGGATATACTTATCGACCATGGTTTCGATGGAATTATGGAATTAGATAATCAACTACCAAAGTGGTGGTTAGGATTATTCTGGTTTGGCACGGCATTTTGCGTAGTATATGTAGCTGCATACGCTTTCACAGACTTTGCCAGTCCTATTAAAGAATATGATGCAGAATATAAAGCTCAGATTGCAAGTATTGCAGAATATGAAGCAACCCAGCCTCCTGTAACAATAGAAACAGCAGTTTTCTCAGAAGATAACGTAGCTGCAGGAGAGGAAGTATTCAAGACCAACTGTGTATCTTGTCACTCTGAAGGAGGTCGAGGTGGAATTGGTCCTAACTTAACGGATAATTACTGGCACAATCAGACTGAGAAAACATTATTTAAAAATGTTTTCCATATAGTTGAGAATGGTGTAGCAGGGACTGCAATGCAGGCTTGGGGTAAAAATGGAGTTTTAACAGGCCGTGACATTCAGAATGTAGCCGCTTATGTTTACCACATCAATCAGGAACAACCTCCTATTACTCCTGCCGAAGGTGGTGCTCCTCCATACGGAGAAGAGGCACATTGGGAAAAACAGTAAATAATTAAAATATAAAATATAAATGAAACATAATTTGTTATTAGTTTGAAAAAATAGGATAGCAAATTATGTTTTTTTCTTTTTTAAAATCTTAGAAAAATGTCAGATATAAAAGAAGAAGAAATAGTACGTGGAGTAGGTGGACAGGGACAGGTTTTAGATCCGGAAACCTATAGAGATTCTATAGGGACAATGGATCAATCCGGAAAAAGGAAATGGGTTTATCCAAAAAAACCAAAAGGAAAATTCACCAATTACAGGAATATAGTAAGTTATATTTTGTTGATCGTTTATTTTTCAATACCTTTTATAAAGATTAATGGAAATCCCTTACTTTTAATTAATGTTCTTGACAGAGAATTTTTCATACTCGGTCAGCCATTTTATCCTCAGGATTTTTTTATTCTAACACTAGGGGCTATCGCCTCCATCATATTTATTCTCGTATTTACAATTGCGTATGGTAGGATATTCTGTGGATGGATATGTCCGCAGACCATTTTTATGGAAATGATATTCCGTAAAATAGAATATGCTATCGAAGGAGACAGAAACAAGCAGATGAAACTTGACCGGCAGGCCTGGAATACCGAAAAGATATGGAAAAGAACTCTTAAATGGAGTATATACATTACTATTTCACTGATTATTACTCACTTTATGTTTATGTACGTGGTGGGATATAAGCAAGTATTTCAGATCATTTCGGAAGGTCCGTTTGCCAATCCTACCAATTTTATGGTGATGATTCTTTTCACAGCAGCCTTTTACTTTGTGTTTGCTTGGTTCAGAGAGCAAGTATGTACGTTGGTTTGTCCTTATGGGAGATTGCAGGGAGTTTTGATTGATAAAGAAACGATCAATGTATTCTATGATTTCAAACGTGGAGAGAACAGAGCAAAGTGGAGAAAAGGTGAAGACAGAAAAGCCGCAGGAAAAGGAGATTGTATAGACTGTCATCAGTGTGTAGTTGTCTGCCCTACCGGGATTGATATCCGAGATGGTCAACAATTGGAATGCGTTAACTGTACAGCCTGTATCGATGCTTGTGATGAAGTAATGGAAAAAGTAGGATTACCTAAAGGCCTGATCCGTTACGCCACAGAAAATGAAATAGAAAAACAGATTCCATTCAAGTTTACAGCAAGGATGAAAGGATTCGCTATAGTTCTTGCCTTATTGGTAGGTTTCTTAGGATATCTATTGTATAATCGTGGAGAAATGGAGGCTAAATTTATAAAACCTGCCGGAAGTACTTTCTTTGTAAGAGATGGAAAAATCACGAATACCTACAACTATACATTCCTTAATAAAACGAATGAGAAAAAGGTAGTAACAATAAAAGTAATAGAACCTAAAAACGGAGAGATTACCTACAGTGCTTCCAGTAAGATTACAGTAGACAGGGATAAAATTACAAAAGGAACTATTAATATAAGCTTCCCTGAATCGGAAATGAATCTTTCCAAACAGAATATTACGATTGGGGTATATGATTCTAATGGAAAACTTGTAGATTCTTATCAGACTTATTTTGAAGGACCATTTAAATTACAATTTTAAAAGATGAAAAATTTCAGCTGGGGACACGGAGTTATAGTTGCATTATCTGCGTTTATAATTTTTATTTTATCTATGATTTTTCTTTTTCCTAATGGACAAAAGAATTCAGAGATGGTAACAGATGACTACTATGAAGAAGAGCTTCAATATCAAAGTGTAATTGATGCGAAAAACAGAGCAGATGCTTTGGAAGAGAGACCTCAATATATTCAAGATAAAACGGGTATTAAAATAGCGTTTCCTAAAGAATATAATAATTCTAATACTGTGGTAAAGTTTGTTTTAAACCGGACCGAAGATCAGAATTTAGATATTAAGAAAACTGAAATCCTTAATAGGGAAAATACAATATTTATTCCGGGGGCAGTCTTAAAACCTGGAAATTACACCTTAAGGTTGACTTGGACAAAGGATAAGCTTGATTACAGGCTTGATTATGATGTGATATGGAAATAGCACTTATTTTATCGGCAATCGGTTTAGGCTTCGCATCTGGTTTTCACTGTATCGGAATGTGTGGCCCTATTGCTCTGTCGATGGGATTAACAAAAAAACAAGCTACTAATTATTATCTCCAGAACCTCACCTATCAATTCGGAAGAATATTTACTTACTCTCTCTTAGGTGCTCTATTAGGAATTGTAGGCCAGGGATTTGAAATGGCCGGATTTCAACGGTATTTAACCATCATCGTAGGAGTTTTATTGATTGTAATGGCTATTTTTTCTTTCGGAGGAAAAGATTTTGCTTCAAAGATTCCATTTTTTTCTAAGTTTTTATTTTCTGTAAAGTCTAATTTGGGAAGACTTCTTCAGAAAGCAGATTACCGCTCAAGATTTACAACAGGAATTCTAAATGGTTTTCTACCATGTGGAATGGTTTATATGGCTCTTACCGCAAGTTTAGCCAGTGGAGGAATATGGCAGGGAGCTCTTTATATGGCCTTATTCGGATTAGGAACGTTACCCTTCATGTTTGCCGTAGTTCTGGTGGGGAACCTGGTAAACCAGGCTTTCAGAACCAAAGTATTAAAAGCCATTCCCATACTGATGATCATTCTGGGAGGCTTATTTATTTTAAGAGGTCTTGAACTTGGCATTCCTTATATTTCACCAAGAGCCGAAGCAATGACTATTTCTAAAGACAATGATGGAGACTGTCATCTTGAAGGAGATCATAGCAAACATCAGCATAATTCTACAAACTGTCATTAAACATAAAAACATACCATGAGAAAAATCGTATTTATTTTCTTTATTCTCAATCTATTTCTTTTACAGTCCTGTTCTTTTAATTCGGAAGTTACTTATTATAAAGATTCAACATCTACCATTACTGCAGATCTTTATATGAAAGAAATGATCACTTCCATGAAATCTATGTTTTCAGACTCCCTTGTAAGCAAAAAAGACCTAGAGGAAATTGAAAAATTTCCAAGAACATGGACAAGTGTCTATGATTTTGAAAAAATGAAAGATGGTAAAGTAGCCACTCAAAACCCTGACTCCATCAGACTGATGAAAAAGGTTTTTATGAAGTCCAACTTTGAAGACAAGGATTTCACGGGAATATCCCTCAAAATGGACCGTTTCTCTCCTTCTGACTATGACTATATCAAAAAAGGATTTTCCAAGACAGATAACCTTCCTGTTGATATCAATACAGTTAACAACTGGAATGGAAAAAATCTTATCATCAACACCGAAAACTTTAATAAAGATATGTTGCCAAATATAGATGATTCTGAAAAAACTGAGGAAGCTTTGCAAATGGTAAAGATGATGTATCAGAATATCAGTGTAACATTAAAATTTGAAAATAAAATAAAATCAATTACAGGCAAACACGACTGGGTAATCCCTGTAGACGACCATACTGTAAAAATAACTTATGATATGGAAACGATATCAGGAGAAAGTAAAACCCCACTCACTCATGCTGACAAAAAAATTGTAATTGTCACTGAATAAATAAAAAAGCCTCCGAAATTCGGAGGCTTTTCTTATAATTAATTAATAATATCAAATCTAGCATATTCAGCAATCTTCTTCGGAAGCTTAATTCCTTCAGGTGTCTGATTATTTTCTAACAAAGCAGCCATAATTCTGGGCAACGCCATTGCCGAACCATTTAAGGTATGAACCAATTGAGACTTACCATCTGATTTATAACGGCACTTCAAACGATTCGCCTGAAATGTTTCAAAATTGGAAACAGAGCTTACTTCAAGCCATCTTTCCTGAGCAGCACTCCAAACTTCGAAATCATAAGTCATTGCAGAAGCAAACCCTGTATCTCCTCCACATAGTCTCAACACCCTGAAAGGAAGCTCCAGATCAGTAAGAATACCTTTGATATGTTCAACCATTTCTTCAAGCACAGCATAAGAGTTTTCAGGTTTCTCAATTCTTACAATCTCCACTTTTTCAAATTGATGTAATCTGTTTAAACCTCTGACATCAGAACCATAACTTCCTGCTTCTCTTCTGTAGCATTGAGAAAACGCGGTATTTTTTATAGGAAGATCTTTCTCATCAAATAAAACATCACGGTATAAATTTGTTACCGGAACTTCAGCCGTAGGGATAAGATATAGCCTATCTTCCGTTACGTAATACATTTGCCCTTCTTTATCAGGCAACTGCCCTGTTCCATATCCTGATGCTTCATTGACCACATGAGGTGGATTTACTTCCATATATCCGGCTTCGACATTTTTATCCAGAAAATATTGGACCAATGCACGTTGCAATCTTGCCCCTTTTCCTAAATAAACTGGGAATCCGGCACCCGCTATTTTTACACCCAATTCAAAATCGATCAGATTGTATTTCTTAGCCAATTCCCAATGTGGAATTGCTCCTTCACCTAAACCTTCAACGTTATGAGATTGATATATGTTCTCGTTATCATCTGCTGAAGCTCCATTCTTCACCAATTCATTGGGAATATTAGGGATCTGGTATAATATCTCCAACAATGATTTTTCCTTGATTTCAAGTTGAGACTGTAATTCTTTACTCGACTCTTTATATTGACTTGTTTTAGATTTTGCGGATTCTGCTTCTTCTTTCTTTCCTTCCTTCATCAATATCCCGATTTCTTTGGATATTTTGTTCATTTCCGAAAGTTGAGAATCTAATTCAAATTGAAGTTTTTTTCTTTCATCGTCAGTAGTAATAGCTTCGTCTACCAACTCAAGATTTTTGAATTGTCTTTTTTTCAGACCTTCTAAAACGCGTTCTTTATTGTCGCGTAAAAAATTGACTTGTAACATAAAATTTCAAGATTTATTTGAGAGTTAAAAACTTCCCATTCAAACCATCGAATGGAAAACCTAAAACTGAATTACTGCAAAGTTAAAAATTATTTTACGATAGTTACTACATTCGAGACATTTGGCTCTTTGGTAAATTTCAGATCATTATTATAATAGACCTTGGAAACCTGAAATACCGAAGGTGACCAGTGGTACTCAATTCTTAAAGTATCGTTAAGTACGGTAGTTGTTGAATCAGTAAGTTTTTTTGTAATGGCCAGCGCAATGATGGATTCATATGTCCTATCATCAGGGCTAATCGAATCTTTAGTGATTCTTCTTGCACCCGCCAAGTATCTTATATAATTAACGGAATCAGAGGCAACTAAGGATGAATAGCTCACCGGAGCAGTATCTGTAGTTCCCTGAACATCATTCATACTGATTGCAGTAAATGCACCTTCCGTATTTGTATTAAGTAGGTCACGTCCGAGACTGTCTTTCATATAAATATCGAGTATCTGATCTATTCTCTGGATAGAATCATCATCATTTCTACAGCCTAGAAATGCAAAAAATATAATCAGTATTCCGAAAGCAACATTTTTCATTACGTCACAAAGATAAAACTTATTTTAATTTCCTGAGATAATTGTGAAAGAAGAATGCCAGAATAAATCCTGAACTTATTAAAGTGATAGAAACACTTAATGCCATTCCTAAAATTCCATATACAGGCACCCATAATAATGCTAAAACAATCAGTAAAATTAATGAGAACAATGAAGATGTAGTGTTCAATTGCATTTTACCAACTGCTGAGAGCAAATTGCCGTAAAGGTTTCTGAACAAAATATTCATTAGAAAAGTAAACATAAAAATGATAAACAATAATGAATTAACAGCATACTTTTCATTGAAAAACAAACTCAAAATATCTTCACTTAAAACCAATGCAATAATAAAAATAATGAAGCATAGAGGGATAAAAATCTTATAATAGTTTGAAATATATCTTCTAAGAAATATTCTTTGAGTATAATTTTTAGCTAAAACCGGAAAGTCACTCTGCATAAATGCCAATGATAAAAAAGTAATATTGGAAGGAATAAGAATAGCTATTCTATAATTGGCAACAGAATTTTCATTAAGCAAAAACCCAAGTAAAATAATATCCACAGAAAATAATGCGTCCGAAAGAATAGCAGTTCCTGAAGTATGGTAAGCATATTTCCAAAGCTCATTTATATTGAGAAAGTCAGGTAACTTAATACCTGAAACAAAATATTTTTTTAGCCAAAATAAAGATAAAAACGGTGTAACAGCCATAGCAATAAGATATCCTTTCATCTGAAAAAAATAACTTAAGACTAAAAGAATAATGAGGCCAATAACATTAACCACATTATTGACCCTTGCAAAATCCCTGTTCTTTCCATTGATTCTTAACTCCGATTGAATATGAACAAAAAAATAAAACCCGACCAGCCTGATAGAGAAGAATAAAAAAATCCAAAAGATATTTTCATATTTTTTGACAAAAAAAACAGAGGCTGCCAAAAAGAGAAAAGTCAGAATCAATTGATTAAAAAATCCTTTTTTTAAAAAATAAGATGAAAGCAAATTCTTATCATCAGTTTCTTTTACAATTGAACCAAACCTCAGTAAACTTTGATAACTTCCAAAGCCATTACAGGAAGAAAAAACAGCAAAGAGAGCTGCCACGATGCTTATTTTTCCAAAATCCTGTTCCGGAATAAGTTTTATAATAAAAATAGAAGAAAGAAAAGCACAGATTTTCCC
>NZ_JALAHD010000193.1 GCF_022712095.1 Chryseobacterium sp.
GCTGTAAACTATATCCTATACAGAATAATATAAGAATCGCTATAAATAATGTACATGCCGACTTTTTCCTGAAATTAAACAGAATAATTCCTGAAAAAAAAGTACCGATCAGATACCACAAATGATGGTATCCGAATAGAATATTCAAAACATACCTATCATCTTTCCAGAAAGGAATATAAACAACAGTCCAGATTGCATACAGAAGAAATATCCTTATCAGCCATTTTCTGAGCTTGTCCCTGGTATCAATATAAAAAAAGTAATATCCCGTTATGATTAAAAAGACAGGAACAGCTATGCGGAAAAGTCCATTAACAAGAACATAACTCAACGACGGATAGGAATCTCTCAGCACATGCATATGCAGAAAAACCACAAAAAATGACAATATGATTTTTAGTATATCGATCGATAAACTTCTCATAAGAGAGTATCCCTATTAAATAACCTAACCGTCATTCAGATTAATGATTTAACTAAATGATTTTTTAAAACCAGACATTGTTTATACGATGATCTACTTTTTAATTACGGCAGAATAAACCTTCTTTCCTACTGTAAAGAGAGCAACCGCGATTAATCCTCCTGTAATTCCGAAGGTAAATTCTTTCAGCATGGACGGCCAAGTTGGAAGCAGCTCATGGAGATAATGAATATTATGAGCAAATATTCCACCTGAAACCAGGATCAAAGCAATCGTTCCTACAATTCCCAATAATTTAATAATTACAGGTAAGGCTTTAACCAATAAGTGTCCCAACTTTGAGAAAAATCCTTTGTCTTTACTTTTTCTGATCAGGCTGAATCCGGCATCATCCATTCTTACAATAAGAGCAACTATTCCATAGACTCCCACTGTTGCAATAAATGAAACCACCGTTACCGATATAATCTGTGTTAATAACGGATGATCTTTCTGGAGAACCGTTCCTAAAGCAATGATCACAATCTCTATGGAAAGGATAAAGTCTGTAGTAATAGCAGATTTTATTTTTGACTTTTCAGAATTTACATCATTATCAGGCTTCGCACTTTCTTCGATAACTTCATGCCCCTTTTTCTTACGGTGAAATAAATATTCTATGATTTTCTCCACTCCTTCAAACGCGAGATAAAAACCACCCAAAATGAGTATAATCTCAATAGCAGGCTTATATAGCCAGTTCAATAAAAATGCAATAGGAAGAATAATGAGTTTATTAACGAAGGAACCTTTAGTAATGGCCCACAAAACAGGTAATTCCCTTGAAGAAATGAACCCCGTAGCTTTTTCAGCATTTACCGCTAGATCATCTCCTAAAATTCCGGCTGTTTTTTGAGTTGCTACTTTACTTGTAACCGCTACATCATCCATTAATGCAGCAAGGTCATCTAAAATTGCAAAAAAACCAGATGCCATATATTTTAATCTTTTTTTAATATTTGTTAAGCTACAAAAATAATTATTTAATTCGATTTATAACACTATTACTTACCTCTAAAAATAAATTATTTATTTTACCCCTTCCTAACATTATGAAACTTATTAAGAATTTAATAGTGAGGAGCAGAACTGATAGCCTAACTATTGCTCTATTGAAATAAATTGTTTTCCTTTACTCATTAAATCAATCTATGAAAAAGCTAATTCTGAGGTATCATTTCTTTGTTCTAGGTTGTATTAACTTTGTATTGAATTCCTGTAACACTAAATTTAGGGTCTGGGTAGGAACCGATAATGAACAAAAGATTTACAATCTAAAATACGGAGAGCACAAAAAACAAAAAATGGATATATTCCTTCCATCCGGCTATTCAGAAAATTCTCCTATAATTTTGCTCGTCCATGGAGGAGCCTGGAAGTATGGAAAAAAAGAAAATATGATCCAACTTCAGAAAATGCTTTTTAAAAACAATATTCCAAGTATTAATATCAATTACCGACTGGTTTCGAAATCAAAAAAAATCACATACAGAGAGCAGCTTGATGATATAAGTTCTGCCATTGATAAGTTTAATTCATTAACAGATAAGGCGGAATTACTTCCTGATAATTATATTCTTCTGGGAGAAAGTGCAGGTGGACATTTAGCCCTTTTGTATGGATACAGAAATCCGAATCAGATCAAAAAGATCATTTCTTTAAGCGGACCTACTGATTTTTATTCTCCTCAATTCTTAGAATCATTTTATTCAAAATACACTTCTCCTACCATACAAAAAATGGTAGGGACTAAATTTGACCGTAAAAACTTTTCGGAAGAATTTAAAGAAGCAAGTCCTATAGCCCAGGCTACCAATGTTCCTACACTCCTGTTCCAAGGAAATAAAGACATTCTGGTCAACCTACAGCAAGGGCTTGAATTAGACTCTGTTCTCAGCGCCAAAAACATTCCCCATAAACTGGTTTTCATGAAGAATGCCGGACATACTCCAAGATTCTTCAGTAAAAAGAAGAGGGACAGTATAATCTATCCCAATATTCTGGAATGGATAAAAAAATAACCCGCTAAAAAGCAGGTTAGGATATGTTATTTTAATTTATTTCTTAGTCAAAAGTCTGATCTTCATATTTGGAATGATCTTCTTTTTTTCCAAATAAGAACTTCACAATTACAGGTACTGTTGTAATTAAAACAATAACGATAATAATGATTTCAAGTTTTTTCTTCAAGTCAATACCGAACTGTTCGATAAATAATTTATCTAAATAATGTCCTGCAAAAATCAAAAGGAAAGACCATAGAACAGCTCCAATAATATTATCTCTGAGGAATTCTTTTTTGTCCATTTTCACAATTCCGGCAACGATTGGAGTGAAAGTTCTTACAACTGGTAAAAATCTAGCCATAATAACTGCTAATGCTCCATGTTTTTCAAAGAAATCATGAGCCTGGAAAAGGTATTTCTTTTTGAACAGGAAAGAGTCTTCTCTCTTATATAAAGCTGGTCCTGTTTTCAGGCCAAAATAATATCCTACTTCATTTCCTATGATGGCAGCCAGTGCGACACAGGAAGCAAGGATCGTAGTATCCATAAAATCGCTTCCCGTAGAACCGAATGTTTCTTTGATAATATCTACTGCATAAATTCCGGAAACAAAAAGCAAAGAGTCTCCCGGTAAAAAAAATCCTACAAATAAACCAGTTTCTGCAAAAACAATAAATAAAACAAGCCAAAAACCACCCATTGCTATATAAAACTCAGGGTTCAATAAATCTTTCCAAGTATTAAAATCTTTCATATGTATTGATAAGTCACAAAAATAGGTTTAAAAAGCGGCAAAAGGAAATTAATTATAATTTTTTAACTAAAATCCCAATATGTTTTTAAAGTTCTAAATCATCATCAGAAGCTGCCGTTCCATCCGCCATCAGAAAGGCTTTCAGGAAAGGAGTCAAATTTCCGTTCATTACCGAATCTACGTCAGAAGTCTCAAAACCGGAACGTACATCTTTCACTAATTTGTATGGATGCATAACATAGTTTCTGATCTGGCTTCCCCACTCGATTTTCATTTTATTGGCTTCGATCTCATTTCTGGCTTTCATTCGTTCTTCCAACTCCATTTCATATAATCTTGAACGAAGCAATTGCATTGCTTTTTCTTTATTCTGAAGCTGTGAACGGGATTCGGAGTTTTCAATAATAATTCCGGTGGGCGCATGACGAAGACGCACCGCTGTTTCCACCTTGTTAACATTCTGTCCTCCTGCACCGGATGACCTCATCGTTTCAAAACTGATATCCGCAGGATTAATATTGATCTCAATTGTATCATCTACCAAAGGATAAACATATACGGATACGAAACTGGTATGTCTTTTCGCATTACTGTCGAAAGGTGAAATCCTTACTAACCTGTGTACTCCGTTTTCTCCCTTCAGATAGCCGAAAGCATATTCTCCATCTATTTCCAGCGTTACCGTTTTTACACCCGCTACATCACCTTCCTGAAAGTTAAGCTCACGGATTTTATAGCCCTGCTTTTCCGCCCACATCGTATACATTCTCATCAGCATGGAAGCCCAGTCACAACTTTCTGTTCCTCCTGCTCCTGCCGTAATCTGTAATACCGCCGAAAGCTCATCCCCTTCATTGGAAAGCATATTTTTAAATTCCAGATCTTCTATTTTCTCCACCAGGTGAGGGAAAGCTTCATCCAGTTCTTTTTCAGAATCGGGATCTTCTTTAGCAAATTCCACCAAAACCTGAAGATCTTCAAACTGGGAACTGATTTCTTCATAATCTTCCACCCATTTCTTTTTGGAACGAAGCTGCTTCAAAAATGTTTCCGCTTCTTTAGGGTTATCCCAAAATTCCGGAGCAGCTGTTTTTTCATCATCATTGGCTATTTCGATCTTCTTTTTCTCTATTTGAAGATATTTATGGAGATCTTCTATTCTGGATTGAATTTCTTTTATCTGGTCGTTACTAATCACGATTTTCTATTTTGTGCAAAAATACGGAAAAAGACTTATTAATAGTCGGAAGTAAAAAGTTATGATTTATATGTTAAATAAACTCTTTAAACCCATGTATTCCAACCAAGAACCAAAGTTTGACTAAACATATTTTCCTAAAATACAGCTTTTCCCACTCATCACTCAAGATTACGATTTCTCTTCTCCTTCCCCGTTGTGCTGGAAGCCAATTTCTCTTCTAGGCTCTTCCACCACTTTATAGGCATCAAGTTCAGCTTTTAAAGCCTTTACTCTGTACTGGAATTCATCAAAATTATTAATAATAACATCATTCAGGAAACGGGCAATCTGATCCAGATATTCTTGTGTAAGTTTTCCTGCGGCATCCCTTAGAGCTCCGTTTAATAAATTCTGATCAATTTTGAGATTTTCATTCCTGGTCTTTTGATAAAGATTTTTAATTCTCTTTTTCAGACTCTGAGTAAAATCAATAACCATCGTATTGCTGAAAGTTTTCATCTGTGCGGAAACATTATGCCAGAAAGGAATCTTATCAGCTTTATTTTTCTTCAGAATTTTATAAAGTAAAGAATCTTCTTCGAGATCCTTGGTCATAGAATACAGAATAATTTCGGACCTCTCCGATGCATTCGGAGGAAAAACGGGAACGAGTACATCAAATCTCCCTGGTGCCAGGACTTCTTCATCGATTTCAGACACTGAATTGGCGGAACCTACCATTAAAAGGTCTTCTTTTTCAAATTTACCGATGTAGTGAAGAATAATTTCCTGAGTTTCCAGATTACAGGAAGCAACATCGGTTTCAGCGGTTCTCTGTATCATGATCTGATCAAAATCATCGAGGAAAAGAAGAACTTTATCTTCTTTCATCATAGTAACCAGAAAATCATTAAAATTGGTTTTATTTCCATTCACAAAAGATGTTCCCAGATAATGTTTTTTAACTTCTTTAAACTGATATCCTGTAATCTCTGCAATTTTATTGGCCCAGAAGATTTTACCGCTTCCCGGAGGTCCGTACAGAATAATTCCAGCCGGTTTTTTTATTCCCCAGTCTTTAATCTGCTGAGGGTTAAGAAACGGCTCCAAAACTCCCGATATATAGAAGAATAAATCTCTGTATCCTATAAAATCTCTATGCTGGAGACTTGTTTTATGACCGAAATAGTCATAGACAAATTTATAATTTCCGCCCAGTTTATTATCTATTCCATAGCTGGAAATAGAGGAACGGAAAAAGCCATTATCAAAAATATTAGGATTGGTATCTTTTATAGCCTCTTCTATTTTTTCTTTAGGCTGTTGAATGGTTTCGGCTATTTCTTCGAGTGTCTTATTCTGATCCAGATCTTTTTCATACTGTCTCAAAAAATCTACATTTTCACGGGCAAATTTTTCAAAATCTTCTTTTATATCAAAATTGGTACTGATACATACTCCCAGATCCAGATCAAAATCCTGAATAAACTGTTTGATCGCTTCTGCTGAAACTTTTAATTCTTTCGCGAGTTCTATTAACTTCATAATTACCGATTAATACAACCAAATTTAATATTTTAATCTTAAATACCTGTTGATCTTTGTAACAATTTGTGAAGTAGGGAGACTAGTATGAATGTAAAGCAAGATTGAATGGAAAAAATTTTATCAGTAAAAAATCTGACAAAAAAATTCAAAAGGACTGTTGTGAACAACATTTCTTTCGACGTTGAAAAAGGCAATGTATATGGACTCCTTGGTCCAAACGGAAGTGGTAAATCTACCACATTCGGGATGCTGCTTTCTACCATTAATCCTACCAGCGGAGACTGGTACTGGTTTGGAAAGAAAGGGACAGATCCTGACACATTGAAAAGAATAGGAGCTATTATCGAGCAGCCTAATTTTTATCCTTATCTGAGTGCTGAAACGAATTTAAAAATTGTTGCAGAAATCAAAGGAGCTCCTTGTGAAAGAATAGATGAAGTCCTGAAAACCGTAGGTCTTTTTGAAAGAAGAAAAGATACGTTTAAAACTTTTTCTTTAGGAATGAAGCAGCGTTTAGCTATTGCTTCTTCTATATTGAACAATCCTGCGGTTTTAATTTTAGACGAACCTACCAACGGACTGGACCCTGAAGGAATTATTCAGATCCGAGAGATTATCAGCAGTATTGCCAAACAGGGAATTACGATCATCATAGCAAGCCACCTTCTTGATGAGATTGAAAAAATATGCAGTCATGTTATCGTCCTGAAAGAAGGAAATTCCATTTATTCAGGAAGAGTGGATGAAATGACGAATAACAGTGGTTATTTTGAACTGAAAGCAGACAGTAACACTCTACTTCTGGCTGCTCTGGAAGAACTTCAATGGTTTACTTCCGTAAAAGAGGATGGTGATATCATTAAAGCCCAGATCCGGGATGATGCCTCTATTTCTGCATCAGGACTGAATCAGAAACTTGTTGAAAAAGGAATCTATCTTTCTCATTTAACGAAGAAAAAGCTTTCTCTAGAAACTCAATTCCTTGAACTTGTAAAAAACACAAATAGCCATGCTTAAATTATTAAAAATAGAATATTACAAAAACCTGAACTACAGGCCTTTTAAAATCTTCACACTCCTCTATTTTGCGATCTTAATTGCGCTTCTTTTTATCGGACTGATAGATTTTGATCTTTTTGGAGGGACGATTAACCTGAAAGAAGAAGGTATTTATAATTTTCCGGAAATATGGAATTTCACTACATGGATTGTGGCTCTTTTAAAAATCTTTTTAGGGTTGATTATCGTATTTTCCATTTGTCAGGAATTCAGCAACAGAATGTTTAAGCAGAATACTATTGATGGATTAAGCAGAGAGGAATTTATCGGTTCTAAACTTCTGACCATTACTATTTTCACGGCCATTTCTACATTGATTGTTTTTGCAATTACTCTATTCTTAGGATATAAATACTCTAAAACTACAGAATCCGAAATGGTCTTTAAAGAAATATTCTTTATCGGAAATTACTTTGTAAAGTTATTTACATTCTTCAGTTTTCTGATGTTTCTTTCCATTTTATTAAGGAAATCCATGTTTGTATTCCTTGCCTTTTTTGTGTATTGGATTATCGAAGGTATTTTAACAGCTGTTGAAACATTCCAGAAAGTGAGCGGCATGCAGGGTCCCCAAAGAAATGAAGTTTTACAGAATGATTTCTTCATTACCCATCTTTTGCCTTTGGAAAGTATGTCCAGCCTTATTCCTAATCCGATGATGCGATTGGATATGGCTAAAATGCTGGGACTGAAATATGAATTCCACTACCCAACGGAAAACCTGATTGCGTGTATTGTATGGTCCGCTATCTTTGTGCTGGCATCCTACTGGATTCTGAAAAAAAGAGACTGGTAAAAAATGGTTCTTTTCAGAACCATTTTTTATTTATAATTAATCTTCTGAAATGAAACCTATACATTTGATATTAATAAAACAGGACATTTATTTATCTTAAATGATTCTATTGATCATCATGTGACATTATTGTCCAGTGATAATATTATTTTCTGCGGAACAACAGCAATGACAATATATCAAAATGATTTAAAGGAGTTCCATTTATATGATCAGATTTCTCAATTACCTAAACAGGCTTACCTTATTATTTTCGGATTTTTAATTCTCTTGCTGATTTCCATGCTAAGCATTCAGGAAAGATTTCAAAGCCGAAGAATTTATATACAATAAAAAAGGTCGCTTTTCAGCGACCTTTCTACTTTATTTTTTCTCCAGTAGCGGAAGATATTCTCCATATCCTTTTTTATCCATTTCGTCTTTTGGAATAAATTTCAGAGAAGCACTGTTGATACAGTAACGTAATCCTCCTTTATCCTGTGGACCGTCATTGAAAACGTGTCCTAAGTGCGCATCACCTGTTTTACTTCTTACTTCCACTCTTGTCATACCAAAAGTTTTATCAAGCTTTTCATCGATCAGCTTTTTGGTAATCGGCTTTGAAAAACTTGGCCATCCACACCCTGATTCAAACTTATCTGTAGAAATAAACAGTGGTTCTCCCGTTGTGATGTCTACATAAATCCCTTCACGGAACTCATCCCAATATTCATTCTGGAAAGGTCTCTCCGTACCGTTTTCCTGAGTAACCTGATATTGAATAGGGCTCAGTTTTTCTTTTAAAGCTTTTTGATCCTGTTTCTGATATTTCGGTTTTGGAAGCGGATTGGCATTTTTAGCCATTTCAAAAAGTCCCGGTTCGATATGGCAGTATCCTCCCGGATTTTTATCTAAATATTCCTGATGATAATCCTCTGCCTTATAGAAATTCTTAAGAGCAATGGTTTCTACAACAACAGGCTTAGAATAGTTTTTTGCCAGCTTTTCCACTTCACTTTTTACTACATCTTCATCTTTTTTATCGGTATAATAAATTCCTGTTCTGTACTGATCTCCCCTGTCATTTCCCTGCTTATTGAGACTGGTAGGATCAATTGTCTTAAAATAGAGATCAATCAATAATTTCAAATCTACTTGTTCAGGGTCATATTTTACCTTTACAGTTTCTGCAAAACCTGTAGTATGGCTTACCACCTGTTCATAAGTAGGATTTATAGTTTTTCCGTTGGCATATCCCACTTCCGTTGCCACTACTCCACGGATTTGTTGAAAAAAATGTTCTGTTCCCCAAAAGCAACCTCCTGCAAAATAAATTTCTCTGATGTTTGTGTTGTCCATAATTTTCCGATTTTGATTTTCTGTTACTACTTTGGCCTTTGAATGAAAAAGACCTGACTTTGCAGCGAATACTGCAATACCCAGAACAACTCCGAGCACTATTAATATATTTTTCATACCAAGCTTTTTATACATGACTAATTATTTTTCAGTATCATCTCTCCATTTGTAATGGAAACTAAAGCTTCTGAATCTGATTGAAAAATATCCGATTTATGTTTTTGTAAGATCTTTCCATTCATGATTTCAAGATTTAGAAGTGATACTTTTTATTTTCACAAGTATAGTCGGAGGAACTTCAGAATCCTGACAGAAAATGGTATTAAATATCTAATTTCTTAACTAATTTACCCTTAAATTCCTGAATATCAGAACTATTAATTTCATTTTTACTTTCTTTTATAAAAGTATTCCTAAGTATTTCATCCAATATATTCAGTTTTTTCTCATACGCCCTGCACCATTTACAAATCTGTAAGTGAAGAGAGAGTTTCCAGTCTTCCATAGAGGAAATGGTTTCTGCTTTCCTTTTTTCCATAAGCAGTGTCGCTTCACTACATGGTAAAAATACTAAATGAATAATTTTTCTTAACATTCTCTTATACATTACAATTTTGCAAACCAATTAAAATCCAGACATTCTCTTAGCTGCATTCTGCTCCTTTGAAGAACCTTCCATAGATTAGTCGTGGAAATATTCAATTCCTGACTTACTTCGGGTGCTTTTTTTTCTTCAAGATAGTAAAGTTTCAAAGGAATCTTCCACCTGACAGGCAAATTCTCAATACAATCCTGTAATATCTTATTGAAATCTTCATCATCCAACATCTGGCTTTCTTCTCCGGAAATACTCCAGTCATTCAAAACGTCATCATGCTTCCATGATCCCGATTCATTAAAAAAATGATCGAATCTAATATAAGGTTCGGATTTATATTTTTTACGATAAAAATCAGCGACTTTACGGTTTAAAATTGTAGTCAGCCAAGTGAGGACATTGCTTTTACCTTCAAAGGATTCATAAGATGAATAGGCTGCTATAAAAACCTCCTGTACTACATCTTCTGCTTCTTCCTTATCGGAAAGCAGATACACAGCCCTTCTTAAAAGCGGTCCGGAATAATCTTCCACCCAGTCTTTCAGAACTTCACTTTTCGTCATGTCATGAAATAATATAAATCCTTAACGAAGATAAAGGTTTTTATGAAAATTATACAAAAACTCTATTGGATTTATAAACTGGAAATTATAGAAAAAATGAATCTGAGATTGGTTATTTCTATTGATTTTAAATTATTTTTCAATGCACGATGAAAATTACCATTTAAAAATTTTCAGATAGAAGATTTTACTGACGGAAGTTTAAATTATGAAATGTATATCTGATGTTAGATAGAGAAACGCTCTAAACTATAGAATATGTGATATTAAATCACCTAAAAATAGTAAATTTGCATCTTATCGAAAATAGATATTTAAAAGCAAAGCAAAACTATGACATCACAAGAGATACGTCAAAAATTTTTAGATTATTTTAAAAGTAAAGACCACCTTATTGTTCCTTCAGCTCCTATTGTGCTGAAAGACGATCCTACCTTAATGTTTTCCAATTCAGGAATGACGCAGTTTAAAGACTTCTTTTTAGGATATAAGGAGCCTACTGCCCCGAGAATTGCCGACACACAGAAATGTCTGAGAGTTTCCGGAAAACATAATGACTTGGATGATGTAGGTAGAGATACTTATCACCATACCATGTTTGAAATGCTGGGAAACTGGTCTTTCGGCGATTATTTCAAAAAAGATGCTATTGCTTTTGCCTGGGAACTGCTAACGGAAGTCTTTGGAATTCCGAAAGAGAATCTTTATGTTACTATTTTTGAAGGAGATGCCAACGAAAATCTGGAAAGAGATCAGGACGCTTATAATTTCTGGAAATCTCATATTGCTGAGGACAGAATCATCAATGGAAATAAAAAAGATAATTTTTGGGAAATGGGTGACAGCGGACCTTGTGGACCATGTTCGGAAATTCATATAGACCTGAGGTCTGAAGAAGAAAAGGCAAAGGTTCCGGGAATTCAACTGGTAAATCAGGATCATCCGCAGGTAGTGGAAGTCTGGAACCTGGTATTTATGGAATTCAACAGAAAGGCCGATAAAAGTTTAGAGAAACTTCCTAAACAACATGTGGATACAGGAATGGGCTTTGAACGTTTATGTATGGCATTACAAGGAAAGTCTTCCAATTACGACACTGATGTTTTCACTCCCCTGATCACCAAAGTAGAAGAACTTTCCGATAAAAAATATACAGGAGTTTTAGAAGATGAGAAAGACATCGCAATCCGTGTAGTGGTAGATCATATCAGAGCTGTTTCTTTTGCAATTGCTGACGGACAGCTACCTTCCAACGGAGGAGCCGGATACGTAATCAGAAGGATCCTAAGAAGAGGTATCTCTTATTCTTACCGGTTCTTGGGGATGAAAGAACCATTCCTCTACAAATTGGTTGCTGTTTTACAGGAACAAATGGGTAAATTCTTCCCGGAAATTGAAAAACAGGGAAATTTAGTTTCCGAGGTAATAAAAAGTGAAGAGGATTCATTCTTAAAAACCATTGAAAACGGATTGATCCGTGTTGAAAAATTGATTCAGCAAACCATTACCCACCAGTCTAAAGTATTACCAAGCGAAGAGGTATTCGAATTATATGATACTTATGGGTTCCCTGATGATTTGACAAGGATCATTGCTGAAGAAAAAGGTTTAACCATTGATGAAGAAGGCTTTAAAGCTGAAATGGAGAAACAGAAGCTTCGTTCAAAAGCTGATTCTGCTCAAAAAGTATATGACTGGGTGACTTTGGAAGAAAAACCTGAAACTTTTGTAGGATATGATGTGACAGAAGCTGAAACTTATATTACAAGATACAGAAAAGTAGAAAATAAGGACGGTGTATTTTATCAGGTAGTATTGAGCCAGTCTCCTTTTTATCCTGAAGGAGGTGGACAAATCGGTGATAAAGGGACTCTTGAAAATGCAGCTGAAAGTTTTGAAGTATTGGACACCAAAAAAGAAAACGGTCTGATTATTTCCCTGATCAACGGACTTCCGAAAGATGCAGGTGCTGTTTTCTATGCTAAAGTCAATGACTCTGAAAGAAGAAATACACAAGCGAACCACTCAGTGACTCACCTTCTTCATGAAGCGTTAAGAAATGTTTTAGGAACTCACGTAGAGCAGAAAGGTTCATATGTGGGTCCGGATTATCTTCGTTTCGACTTTTCTCACTTCAACAAAATGACTGAAGAAGAATTAGCTTTAGTGGAAGATCAAGTCAACAAAAAAATAAAAGAAAGTATCGCACTGCAGGAATTCAGAAATATTCCTATCAAGGAAGCTCTAGATAAAGGAGCGATGGCTTTATTCGGTGAGAAATACGGAGACAATGTAAGAATGATCCAGTTTGGTACATCACGGGAACTTTGTGGAGGGACTCACGTAAAAAACACCAGCGAAATAGGACATTTCAAAATTGTATCTGAAAGTTCCGCAGCAGCAGGAATCAGAAGAATTGAAGCTATTTCGGGCGAGCAGTCTGAGCAATATTTTAAAAATTTAGAAAAACAAATTACAGAACTTTCCCACCTTCTTAAATCCAAGGATGTTGTAAGATCCATTGAAAAGCTGATAGAAGAAAATACCTCTTTAAAATCCGAGGTAGAAGGCTTAAAAAGGGAAAAAGCAAAAGGAGAAATAACCGACTGGAAAAATGCTTATGAACAAAAGGGTGATAAGCAGTTACTCGTAAAGAAAACTTCTCTGGATGCTGGTTCTGTTAAAGACATCGTTTTCCAGCTTAAAAAGGAGATTCCTACTTCTGTAACCATCATCCTTTCTGATGCGGATGGAAAACCTATGATCACTGTAGGCGTTTCTGATGATCTTGCAGCAAGTTATCAGGCCGGAGCTCTTGTAAAAGAACTGGCTAAAGAAATCCAAGGCGGCGGCGGGGGAAACCCAGGTTTTGCAACTGCCGGAGGAAAAAATCTTGCCGGATTGGAAAATGCATATCAAAAGGCTTTAAATATATAAATTAAAGCATAGATAGACACTAAAGAGCACAACAGTAATGAAAAATAAGCCTTTAAAGATTGGCCTTATTATCGTACTTATCCTTGCCAGTCTTTCAAGAGTATTGAAAAACTGTAGTGGAAAAGAAGATAGAGCTTCTTACATTAATAATGAACTTGAAGCTCAACAGTCATTGAGGAAAGAGGTTATGGATTTCGAATCTGCCCAACAGCAGAAAGAAGACCTCGAAAGCATAATAGGATACAGAGACTTGTTTTACGCAAGCTATGATAGTATTAATAAGCTGGGAAGAGCTGAGAAGCTGGTATATAGAGTGAAAAAAGTAGAAAAGGACAGTCTATTGCAAGCCTATCAGAATATGGATGTAAAAGTTAAAGCTAATAGTTTCGTTCAGAATAATAATGCAGACTCTTTACGATTTGCCATTAAGTTTCCGGATAATACCAGCGTATTCATCCGTGATTATGAGACTAAAGACCCTATATTGGAGAGCTTCAAAGCGTTAAAAAAGAAGAAGAAAATTCAAAATATAACCTTATTGCTCGATGAACCTGAATCTAAATTTGTAAGTTATAACTACAAAAATAAAGGAATACAGTATAACGGACTGGCGCTTCTTTCAAAAAAAGATAATAAACTGTCTTCCGTGGAATTTGAAAGCGATAAACTATCTACAAATGATCTTCGGCAAAAAGCAAGAATCTTATCTTTTAAATAGAATAACCTCCCGGGTATTTCCGGGAGCTTTTTGTTAGCACTAATCATAACAAATCTTAAAAACTTTTTCAGAATAAGAAATATCATTATTTTTGGTCCACATTAGTGTCATGAAAAGATTTTTATCGGTTATATGTATTCTTATATGCATGTTTGGTTTCTCCCAATCAAAATTAAAAGTGGTAGATGAAACCAATCATTTTCCTATTCCTCATGCACAAGTATTCTGTAACAATAAGCTATTAGGACAAACTGATCTTCAAGGAACCCTTACTTTTACAACCAACTGTAAAAGTATCAGCATACAAGCTGACGGTTATTATAAAGAAACCTTCCTTGTAAAGAATGATATGACAGTTTCACTACCCAGTACATCATCTAAAACAGAGGCTATTGAGACCGTTATCATTGAGGATAAAAGTGATCCGAGAGCTTTGGAAATCCTGAAAAAGGTTAACAAACTTTTCAAAGAAAACTCACCAAAAAGCTTACCTTCCTATTCATTTAAATCTTATGAAAAAGTATCTTTGGATATTGATGAAGACAGTATTTCTCAATTCAACGAGTTTTTTAATGAAACCAATTTTTTCAAGAAAAAAAGAGAAAAGGATTCTTTAAACAATATTACGGCCCGAAAGATATTTTCAAAAAGTAAATTATTTTTGTGGGAAAGAGCCCAGGAGTTTCTATACTCTCAGCAGTACGGTGAAAAAGTGAATATTCTGGATAACAGGATTTCAGGACTTAAGCAGCCGATTTATGAAATGATCGCCCTACAGCAAAGTAACAGGGATCAGCTTCCTAATCAGCTCAAAATGGAGAACAGAGGATTATACAGGTTCTTCCTTACCGATACCATTGAAGTAGATGGAAGAAAGACATTCGTAATCCGCTTCCGTGAAGTTAATTATAAAAAGCCTGATAAAAAAAGGAAATACAATGGTGCTATTTATATTGACACCGCTACTTACGGTATCAAGAAAATCGAAAATTTCAGTAAAAATAAAAATGATGGTATCATCACCAGTACATGGATCTTTTATAATAACAAATGGTTTCTTGCTCATGAAAAAGTAAAAATCAGAATGTCCAAAATGTCAATGGAGGAAGGTAAAAATAAAGATGATGATTCTGACACTGATAAAAAAAAGAAACAAAGTTTCGGTACTTACGCATTCTTAACTTCCAGATATTTTGATTTTAAATCCCCTATTGAAGAAAATCGGGAAGATTTTAAAGGCTATACCTTTACTATTAAAAATATGGAGGGAAAGACTCTCGAGCGGTACAGAACCGACCCCCTCACGGAAAGAGAAAGTAATACCTACAAAACGATTGACAGCCTGGGAAAAATTTATAATATTGATAATAAAGCCAGGCTGTTTACCGGATTACTTAACGGACAGATAAGAACGGGAATTCTTGACTTTGCTCTGGATGAAATTGTTAATTATAATTTATATGAAGGCTTTCGTCTGGGGCTGAAGGTCCGGCTCAATGAAACATTTAACCCTTATTTTTCTCCCGACTATTATTTTGCCTATGGTCTTAAAGATCAGAAATGGAAATACGGAATAGGATTAAATATAAAAACATCATTGGATAAAGATTCATTTTTCAGAATAGAATACTATAATGATGTTACTTCTTCGGGAGAGTTTAACAGGAAGTTATGGAGCTTTAAGATGAGGACGATGAACGTAGGTAATAATATTAATAATGACAAATATTACCATTACAGAGGTGCTTCCCTGTCTTATCTCAATGACATTACCAACGGGCTTACTTTAGTATTTGCAGCCCGTAGAAATTTTGAAGAAGCTATGTTTGACTATCAGTTCAGAAACAGAGGGTCTTCTTTTAATAACTTCAATACATTATTCACTTTAAAGTTTTCTCCAAACTCTACCAATATTATGACACCGCAAGGAAAATCCCTTATTGATCAGAAGTATCCTGAGGTGTATTTAAATTATGAACAAAGCTATAGAATATTGGGTGGTGATTTTAATTACAGTCGATTTGATGCTCTTTTTATTCACAACTTCAAAACTCCATTAGGAACCACCGGAGTAAGGTTATATGGAGGGTTTGTTCTGGGAGATGCTCCTATCTGGAAAAACTTCACCATGAATGGGCTGGCCTCTCCAAACAAGAATTTTAATTTCAACCTTACTTCATACCTTGGGTTTGCAACTTTGGAGGGAGGAAAGTATTTTAATGACCGTTTCCTTGCTTATTATTTTACTCACAAATTACCATGGTATTTCAAAAGCTTCGGACAGAATGTTTCCAGCTTCGATTTTGTTTTCAGAGGAACGATTGGAGATATGAAACACCCTGAATACCATCAGTTTCAGTTTAAAGAATTGGATCGCATGTATCAGGAAGTTGGTTTGGAATGGAATAATTTTCTTTCCTCTTATTTTAATCTCGGGTTCTTTTACAGGGTCGGATATTATGCTACACCCCACTTTAAAAATAATTTTGCCATACAGTTTAAACTTAAATTCCTTGAATTTTAAATTATATATATGAAAAAAATAGAAATAAAAGCCGACGAGTTTTTTGATATTCTAAAACTAAGGGACGTTTCCATGTGGAAAATTTTTGCTCAAATGATAGATGGAGAAGAAAAGGAGATCATTTTTATTGATCATGAAGGAAAGATTCTTTTTAATTATATCCTTCCTGATAATTCTGAAAAGCTGGAGGAAGACAGGAAAGAGTTTTCTGCAATGTACGCTGAAAAGCTATCAGGACTTAATTAAATCCAACGAATTTAAAGAAAACCTTAAAAGATTTCTTACTACGTTAGAGGCCTTGAATATAAAAATGCATATCGATTTTGAGTAAAACCGACATGCATTTTTTAACTTCAAAAAACAATGTTTTCTAAAGTTTTTCATCATTTGTGTTTTTAGATCCTTTAAGAACTATCCTGAATAGCCTGTAATACATCAAATCAACAGATTCATCAGAGACGGATCATTATTAAGATAATTGACAAAGAAATCATATTTCTTCATCTTATATAAAAGCGGATCAAAATCTTCATTCTTTTTAAGGGCTATTCCTACGACGGCTATTCCCTTTTCTTTTGAATTTTTTTGAGTGTATTCAAAATAAGTGATATCATCATCAGGGCCAAGCACATCTATTACAAAAGTTTTTAAAGCTCCCGGGCGCTGGGGAAATTTTACCAGAAAATAATGCTTCAGCCCTGCATATAAAAGCGCTTTTTCTTTAATCTCTTCCATACGGGTGATATCATTATTGCTTCCGCTGATGACACATACTACATTTTTACCTTTGATTTCATCTTTGTACTTTTCCAGCGCTGATACAGAAAGCGCTCCTGCAGGTTCTACAACAATGGCATCTTTATTATACAATGACAATATCGTTCCACATACCATCCCCTCTTCTATTGTAGCGACATCATACAATATATCTTTACAGATTTCAAAAGTAAGATCACCCACCTTTTGTACAGCTGCTCCATCTACAAAACGGCTGATCTTTTCCACAAGAACCGGCTCTCCTTTTTCCATTGCCTTTTGTAAACTGGCTGCCGTGGAAGGCTCCACTCCTATAACTTTAGTATCGGGGGATAACCTGTTAAAAACAGAACAAACTCCAGCAGCTAAGCCTCCGCCCCCTACAGGTACAAAAAGATAATCTATAGGTTCATCAGACTGGGCTAAGATTTCCAATCCCACAGTTGCCTGTCCTTCAATAATTGCGGGGTCATCAAATGGATGTATAAATACTCCTTCATGATCACTGCAAAACTTTAATGCTGCATCTTTAGCTTCATCAAAAGTATCTCCATATAAAACCACTTCCACATATTCTCCACCAAACATTTTTACCTGTTCCAGCTTTTGTCCCGGAGTCGGCAAAGGCATAAAGATCGTTCCTTTCACTTTCATTGTATTACAAGCGAATGCTACTCCCTGGGCATGATTTCCTGCACTTGCACAAACTACCCCTCTGGAAAGTGTTTCTTTCGACAAGGTTGCCATTTTGTTATAAGCTCCTCGTATTTTATAAGATCTTACCCTTTGTAAATCCTCTCTCTTAAACTGGATGTTGGCTTCATAAACAGCTGAAAGATTATTATTGACGGAAAGCGGTGTTTGGACACTTACGTCTTTTAGTCTTACAGCTGCTTTATAGATATTCTCTAAAACCACTGAATCAGTTTTTTCTTTCATCATTGGTTTTATATTTAATTGTTTTCCGGTCTGAGGCTTCGCACTGTTTTGCCTGCCTGCCACATTTCACTTTCCCGTAATTCAGCTAACTCTGCTTCTAACTTTTCTCTGTAATCAGGCTTACTATTGCTGTCTATGGATAACTGAGCTTCATTGCCTGAAGCCACACTATCATATAACTCTTCAAATAAAGGAGAAGTTGCATCTCTGAAGCGTTTCCACCAGTCTAATGCTCCTCTTTGAGCTGTTGTACTGCAATTAGCATACATCCAGTCCATACCGTTTTCTGCTACCAAAGGCATTAATGATTGCGTAAGCTCTTCTACAGTTTCATTGAAAGCTTCAGACGGGCTGTGCCCTTTTTTCCTTAACACATCATACTGTGCAGCAAATATTCCCTGGATTGCTCCCATTAAAGTTCCTCTCTCTCCTGCGAGATCACTGTATACTTCTTTTTTAAAATTCGTTTCAAATAAATATCCGCTTCCTATTGCTATTCCTAACGCTACTACTCTGTCTCGTGCTTTTCCCGTGGCATCCTGAAAAACTGCAAAACTGCTGTTTAATCCTCTGTTCTGTAAAAACATTCTCCTTAAAGAGGTTCCTGAACCTTTAGGTGCCACCAGGAAAACATCTACATCAGCCGGCGGAACTATTCCTGTACGTTCGTTAAATGTTATTCCGAAACCATGAGAAAAATAAAGTGCTTTTCCCGGCGTAAGATATTCTTTCACTTTAGGCCAGTACTCGATCTGGGCAGCATCGCTCAATAAATAACAGATAATAGTTCCTCTTTTTAAAGCTTCTTCTATTTCAAACAAGGTTTCACCCGGTACAAATCCGTCTGCTACTGCTTTATCCCATGATTTTGAGTTTTTCCTCTGTCCTACAATTACATTTATACCATTATCTTTTTGATTAAGTGCCTGCCCCGGCCCCTGTACACCATACCCGATAACTGCTACTACTTCATCTTTTAATACTTCCTGCGCTTTTTTTAATGGAAATTCTTCTCTTGTTACTACATTTTCTGCTACTCCCCCGAAATTTAATTGTGCCATTTTATTTTTATTTTATTTGATTACTATGAGTTAAATTTTAATAATTTGCTGCATTCCCCACTATGGTCATACAATGTGTTTTCTGATAATGTACTTCTAAAACATCTACTTGCTTTTCAATCTGACCCGCCAGCTTGCGGATCGCTTCTTCTGTTTCTTTAATTACAATGGTAAACTTCTTTACACTTGATATTTCTGAAGGTTCCACATGTAAACTTTTGATGTCGATTCTCCGTCTGGAGAACATCGTACTGATACGATTTATCACTCCTAAATAATCTTCCGTATAGGTGATGATTGTGTATTCTTTTTTATCTGATTCTGATTTCATCTTTTATGTTTTATATTTTATCATTATTTAATACTATTTCTGCTACACTTTTACCTTGAGGTACCATAGGGAATACATTATGTTCTTTCTCCACCATAACTTCCAACAGGTAAGCTCCTTTATGGGTTAACATTTCATGAACAGCATCTTTAAGGTTTTCTCTTTCACTTACTTTCTTACCTGGAATTCCATATCCTTTTGCTACCTGTACAAAATCAGGACTTTGTATATCCACAAAAGAATACCGTTCTTCATGAAACATTTCCTGCCACTGCCTTACCATTCCAAGGAAAGAATTATTAAGAATCAGAATTTTTACATCTGGTTTGTACTGCATCAGTGTTCCCAGCTCCTGAATATTCATCTGGGCTCCACCGTCTCCCATTATAGCCACAACAGGCCGATCTGACTGAACATAAGCTGCACCGATAGCTGCTGGAAGACAAAATCCCATTGTTCCCAATCCTCCACTGGTAATATTACTTTTAGAATGATTAAGCTGGGCATATCTGCAGGCAACCATCTGATGCTGGCCTACATCCGTCACCATAACAACTTCACCTTTAGTTAATTCATTAAGACACCGGATTACTTCTGCCATTGTAACTGCACCTTCAGAAGGATTAAGTTCAGGATAGATTAAACTGGTATGTTCTATTTCAAAGCAATCATGAAATCTTTGGTACCAGTTGTCATGTTTTCTGGAATTCAGCCTTGCAGTAAGTAGCGGCAGGGTTTCTTTACAATTTCCCAGCACCGGAACATCAGCTTTTACATTTTTATTGATCTCTGCTTTATCTATATCAAAATGGATCACTTTAGCCTGGGTTGCATATTGATCTAATCTTCCCGTTACACGATCATCAAAACGCATTCCCACAGCAATCAGCACATCACATTCATTGGTAAGAAGATTAGGTCCATAATTTCCGTGCATTCCTACCATTCCCACTGCCTGCGGATGATCCGTGGGTATAGCGCTCATTCCCATGATGGTCCATGCAACAGGAACTCCTGATTTTTCAATGAATTCTAAAAATTCTTTTTCTGCTTTTCCTAATAACACTCCTTGGCCTACAATTACAAAAGGGCGTTCTGACTGATTAATTAAATTTGCTGCCCTGTCGATGTTATTAATCTGAGGAAGAGGATTAGGATGATAGCTTCTCAAAGATGTACAAGGTTCATATCCTTTATATAAGGCTTTCTGTATTTGTGCATTTTTAGTAACATCAATTACTACCGGCCCCGGTCTCCCTGACCTTGCAATATAAAATGCTTTTGTCAGTACTTGTGCAAGGTCTTCTGCATCGGTAACCTGATAATTCCATTTGGTCACAGGGGTGGTAATATTCATTACGTCGATTTCCTGAAATGCATCGGTACCTAAAAGATGATCATATACCTGGCCTGTAATACAAACAAGAGGTGTACTATCCAACATCGCATCTGCCAAACCTGTCACTAAATTAGTAGCGCCCGGGCCACTTGTTGCCAAAGCCACCCCAACCTCTCCGGATGCTCTTGCATACCCCTGAGCTGCATGAACTGCTCCCTGCTCATGACGTACGAGTATATGTTCCAGACTTTCTTTATAGTCATACAATGCATCATAAATAGGGATAATTGCTCCTCCCGGATATCCGAATACCGTTTTTACTCCTTCATGCAAAAAAGTTTCTAATATGATACGGCTTCCACTCAACTCTGTCTCTGCAGATCTGCGATTTTTGTCTCTTGTAAGATTTGGATTCTCCATTTTGTTTGTTTTAAAATTCATCGGTAACACAACCTTCAGCTGCTGAAGAAACCGTCAAGGCATATTTATACAATAATCCCTTCTTAACTTTCAGTTCTGGCTTTACCCATTTTTGTTTTCTTTTCTGAATTTCTTCTTCAGAAACTTTTAATTCTATCCTATTATTTACGGCATCTATTTCAATAAGATCATCATCTTTCACAAATGCTATTAGGCCTCCTTCATATGCTTCAGGAGTAATATGTCCTACCACAAATCCGTGAGTTCCTCCACTGAACCTGCCATCTGTAATCAGTGCAACACTATTCCCAAAACCTGATCCTATCAAGGCACTGGTCGGCTTCAGCATTTCGGGCATTCCCGGAGCTCCTTTAGGGCCTTCATTACGGATGACAATTACATCTCCGTGTTGTACTTTTCCTTCTTCAATTCCTTTGATAAGATTTTTTTCTCCGTCAAATACTCTTGCTTTTCCTGTAAACCTTTCCCCTTCTTTTCCGGTTATTTTGGCTACACTTCCTTTTTCAGCCAAATTTCCATAGAGTATTCTTAAATGCCCTGTAGCTTTGACGGGCTCTGAAAGAGGCTTTATTATCTTCTGTATAGAAAAGTCTAATTCAGGAACATTTTCCAGATTTTCCGCTAAAGTTTTTCCTGTAACCGTTAAACAATCTCCATGTAACAAACCTTCTTTTAAAAGATATTTCATTACTGCCGGGGTTCCTCCATGTTCAAACAAATCCTGCATAAGATATTTTCCACTGGGTTTTAAATCTGCCAAAACAGGAGTTACATCGCTCATCTTCTGAAAATCATCCTGTGTTAAAGAAACTCCTACACTTTTTGCCATCGCGATGAAATGTAAAACCGCATTGGTACTTCCCCCAAGAACCACGATAAGTCTCAGAGCATTTTCAAAAGATTTTCGTGTCATGATATCTGAGGGCTTAATATCTTTTTCCAAAAGCACTTTTAAATATTTCCCCGCTTCCAGACATTCTTCTTTCTTTTCTTTACTTAAAGCAGGATTAGAAGATGAATAGGGAAGGCTCATTCCTAAAGCTTCTATCGCGGAAGCCATCGTATTAGCAGTATACATACCACCACAGGCTCCTGCTCCCGGACAGGAATTTTTAATCACCCCATTAAAATCTTCCTCCGATATATTACCGGCAATTTTTTTTCCCAATGCTTCAAAAGCAGAAACAATGTTAAGTGTTTCACCTTTATAACACCCCGGTGCAATAGTTCCTCCGTATACCATTATGGAAGGACGATCCAATCTTCCCATCGCAATGATGGTTCCCGGCATATTTTTATCACATCCCGGCAAAGCAATAAGACCGTCATAATACTGGGCCCCGCATATCGCTTCAATACTATCTGCAATTACATCCCGACTTACCAGTGAATAGCGCATACCGTCTGTTCCGTTACTCATTCCATCGCTTACACCTATGGTATTAAAAACCAATCCTGCCAGCCCATGTTCCCACGTCCCCTTTTTAACTACCTGTGCCAAATCATTTAAATGCATATTACAGGTATTGCCATCATAGCCCATACTTGCTATCCCAACTTGAGCCTTACTCATATCTTCGTCGGAAAATCCTATCCCATACAGCATGGCTTTTGCAGCAGGCTGTTCACTATTTTGTGTGAATGTTTTTGAATATTTATTTAACATATTATCTTGCATTTACTGTGCTTATCATTCCTTTACATTTCATTTTTCCAGAATTCATAAAATCATGTTTTTATTCAATTCTTGTCCAAAACTACAGTTTGTATTATTTTTTTTATTTTCAACTTTCTTAAAAACTACAATATTCAATCGTTTATAAAACAGAAACATCTATCTAATAATCAACTACTTAAATTCAAAACATTTACAATGACAGAACTCTTACCAGTTTCGAATAAGCCTGCTGTACCTTCCCGCTTACCGTTTCCTCCCAAGCTTTGGTAAAAGGAACGTCATCCAGAGAATCCAGAGCGACAATTTCTGCCGCAGTACCACAAAAAAAAGCAGCATCTGCACCTCGCATTTCTTCAGGTTTAAAAAAAGTTTCCTTAACGGGTATACTCAATTCACTACATATCTCAAAAACAGTCTGACGTGTGATTCCCGGAAGAATACTTCCTTTTTTTGGAGTAAATAATGTTCCGTCTTTTTCATAGAAAACATTCGCTCCTGAACTTTCCGCTACATTACCATTGGCATCCAATACCAAGGCTTCGTCATACCCTTTATCTTTGGCTTCCTGACAGGCAAGGATAGAGTTCACATAATGCCCCCCCACTTTTGCCTCTACTAAAAATGCCTGCGGATTTGGTCTTTGAAAACTAGATGTCATAATACGCATCTTATTAGCCAGATAACCGTTACTCCATTCCCAGGCTAATAAAACCAAAGATGATTCCAGTCCTTTGGACAAAGACATATTAGGGGAACAAATCACCAAGGGACGGATATAGGCATCACTAAGGTTATTCCTTTCAAGCAGCTCATAGGTAAGATCTGTAAGCTCCTGGGTAGTGTAAGAAAAAGGAATATACATTAGTTCCGCTGACCTTCTGAGCCTGTCATAATGCTCTTGGGCCTTAAAAATTTTTGTTCCTTTTTCTGTACGATAGGACTTTATTCCCTCAAAAACAGAATATCCGTAGTGAAGAGATTGCCCATAAAGATCAGTATTAGCATCTTTTGCTTTTACAAATCTTCCATTAAAATACACTTGTGTTTCGTCGTTATAATACATTTTTATATATTTTTTTAAAAAATTGGGGAAATAAAAAAGCCCTCTCAGTAAGTGAGAGGGCCAGTATACTATTCATTTAGCAATAATGAATGCCTTCCTTCTCACAACCGCAAGGGAATAATAATAATGACAATAATGACTGCTACTAATGATTGA
>NZ_JALAHD010000194.1 GCF_022712095.1 Chryseobacterium sp.
ACCTGCAGACGCCTTCATCAGCATGACAGATTACAAATATGTTGTAATGAGAGTAGCCATGCAGAGAGATGGTATTCCTGTAAACTGTACAAGTTTTGACAATGGAGAGGTTGAAGACTACACGGTAAGAATATCTAAACAGGTTATTCCTAACCCGACTGACCAGAGTGGTATCCTTATTTACCCTAACCCTGTACGATCTGTATTGAATATTAAAAATATCAGTGCAAGAGCTAATTATAAACTCTATAATTCAGTAGGACAACTTATATCAAGCGGAATTATTTTAAATAACAAAATTGATGTAAGCAAGCTGATTCAGGGAGTATATATGATAGACATTGAAGATGGTCAGGTATCAGCTCAAAAGAAATTTATTAAAGAATAAATTGATTATTTTAAAATAGAATAAGCTCTCAGAAATGAGAGCTTATTTTTTTGAATAAAAAACCTACCAGGAATCCCGGTAGGTTGTATATATGTTATTCTATTTTAAAAACCGTTTGTTCGGTCTGTTCTTTTAAATCTTCAAGATTAGTATTATTGTAGATAATATAATCGGCAAGTTTTACTTTATCCTTTTCAGACATTTGTCGCTCCATTACAGACTCTACTTCACGATAAGTCTTCTGATCCCTGTCCATAACCCTTTTGATTCTTATATTATCTTCAGCCGTAACAAGAAGAGATTTGTGACATTGTAAATTGAGTTTAAGCTCAAACAATAAAGCTGTTTCTTTAAAAACCAGATATTTTGATTGTCTTTTTACCCAGTCTTCAAAATCAATGCGGACAGCCGGATGGATAATCTCGTTGAGCTGCTGCAGAAGATCATTATTCTTGAATACTTTCTTTGCAACATACTTTCGGTCGTAGATTCCATTGGTATCATAAGAATCATCCCCTAAAAGTTCTTTAATTTTTGCCTTTAGCCCTTCGTTTTCATTGACGATAGTTTTGGCTCTGTCGTCAGAATAATAAACCGGGAATCCCAATTCTTCAATAAAGTGAGCGACTGTTGTTTTACCTGATCCTATTCCTCCCGTTAATCCGATAATCTTCGGTTCGGGGTCAGGCTTAGCGGTTTCTGAGTGTAATTCTTCCATAATTTAATATCCGAAAACTTCATTAAAACTATATGTCTGGTCAAGTCGGACACCTCTTTCAGTCATTTTTAAACTTGCCAGTTCATGATGTGCATCATGCTCAAAAAATAATAGATAATCATTATCTACACATTGTTTTAAGAATTTTCCTTTTTCTTCTAATGTTAAAAGAGGTCTTGTGTCGTATCCCATTACATATACCTGAGGAATATGCCCTACTGTAGGGATAAGGTCTGCTGCGAATACAATTGTTTTTTCCTGATATTGGATGACTGGCAGCATTTGTTTTTCTGTATGTCCGTCTACAAAGATAACATCCATTTTAAGATCTGGAGCAAAACCATAATTTCCTGTTGTAGGAAGAGGTAAAAAATTTAGCTGTCCACTTTCCTGAATGGGAATGATATTTTCTTTCAGAAAACTTGCTTTCTCTCTTGGGTTAGGTTCTGTTGCCCATTCCCAATGATTTTCATTTGTCCAGAACTGAGCGTTTTTAAATGCAGGACGGTAGCCTGTTTTATCATCATTCCATTCAATAGCTCCTCCGCAGTGATCAAAATGCAAATGGGTGAGAAAAACATCTGTAATATCCTCTCTTACAAATCCATATTTTTGGAGGTTTTTGTCTAAATTGTCGTCTCCCCATAAAGAATAATGTCCAAAGAACTTTTCATCTTGCTTATTCCCCAGTCCACAGTCTACGAGCACTAATTTTTTTCCATCTTCTATGAGTAAAGAGCGTGTTCCCAGTTCTATCAGATTTTTTTCATCTGCCGGGTTTGTCTTTTCCCATAGGCTTTTGGGGACGACTCCAAACATGGCACCTCCGTCCAATTTAAATTTCCCGCATTGTATAGGATATAATTTCATATAATAAGTATGTTATAATGTTTTATTTTTTATCAGTTTCATTTTTTTTGCGATCTTTTTCCCTTGATCATCTGTCTTTTCAAGCTGAGAGATAATATTTTCAAAATCTGTTTCCTTTCTGTTTTGGGAAAGTTTCTGCTTAATATAGATTTCAGTTGGAATGATTTTCATTCCAAAAGCCCCTTTCATTTCTTTTTCTACAAATTCCTTTCCCATATTTTTAACGTACATGGGGCATTGTTGAAACTTCTCATATTTATAAGTTAATTTCTCCAGATGATTATAAAGCTCATCGGAATTCATGATTTGTATTTCACCGTAAATTTGTACTGCTTCATAATTCCATGTAGAGACATTTACCTGCTCGTACCAGCTACTGGAAATATAGGAATGAGAGCCAAGAAAATCACAAAGAACTTTATTACCGTTCTTTAGAGTCTTTGCTTGGGGGTTCGCTCTGGAAATATGAGTTTCCAGATAAATTTGATCAGGATTATCTTCATTCAGCATCATTAAAGAATGAGTTGCTCTTAATTTATCCTCGGAAGAGATTAATAAAGCAAAAGCATTTTCCCTGATGATTTCTTTCATTAAATTATAATCGTTGCTTTGAAATAACTTAGGTGTAAACATAGGTAAATGGATATGGAATATAGATTAAAATAATTCTCCCGGATTCTTAGGTTTAGTAATGTTCAGATGTTGGTAAGCTTTTTCTGTAACTTCTCTTCCTCTGGGTGTACGGATGATAAAACCTTCCTGAATTAAAAAAGGTTCGTAAACTTCTTCAAGAGTTTCCGGATTTTCTCCGATAGAAGTAGCCAGTGCAGAAATTCCTACTGGTTTTCCTCTGAAGTTTTCAATCATAACGCGCATGATCTTATTATCCATTTCATCAAGACCAAATTCGTCCACATTTAAAGAGTTCAATGCATATTTTGTAATGTTGATTTCGATTTCGCCATTTCCTTTGATTTCAGCAAAATCCCTAACTCTTCTCAGAAGGGCGTTAGCAATTCTGGGAGTTCCACGACTCCTCCGGGCGATTTCAATGGCAGCATCTTCATAAATTTTTACTCCCAATACACGTGAGCTCCTTTCAATGATCATTGCTAAAAGTTCGATAGTGTAATATTCCAGTCTGCTTTGAATACCGAATCTGGCCAGCATAGGCTTAGTAAGCATTCCGCTTCTTGTAGTAGCTCCCACTAAAGTAAAAGGATTCAGCCCGATTTGTACGCTTCTTGCATTAGGCCCTGTTTCAAGCATGATGTCAATTTTGTAATCCTCCATGGCAGAATATAAATACTCTTCCACTATAGGAGAAAGACGATGGATTTCATCAATAAAAAGAACATCATTTTCTTCAAGATTGGTTAGTAATCCGGCTAAACTTCCAGGTTTATCCAATACTGGCCCTGAAGTTATTTTACAGTTTACCCCTAATTCATTAGCTATAATATGAGCCAGAGTCGTTTTTCCTAAACCGGGAGGACCATGAAGAAGAACATGATCAAGAGCACCACCACGGTTTTTGGCTGCGGCAACGAAAACCTCAAGGTTTTCCAGCGTTTTTCTCTGTCCCGCAAAATCTCTAAAGCTCTGGGGGCGAATTTGTTCCTCCTGCATGAGCTCTTCACGGGAATAGTTCTCTTTATCCGGATGTAAAAAATCAGGCATTAATTCATTTCGTTTACCTCAAAGATAGGATTTTTGAAGTTAATTCTGAAATTGTATTTGTAAATTAGCAAACATGAAATTAATAGGACCATTCAAACAAATTATAACACTTTCTAATCTTTCTTTAAGAGGTAAACTGTCTGATGATCAACTGGAAATCATTCCCGAAGGGGGAATTGTAGTGGATCAGGATAAAATTAAGGCAGTCGGGAATTTTGCAAATCTTAGATCGGAATTTGAAAATATTGAGATCGAAAAAACCAATGGAGAGCAAATTCTTCTTCCTGCTTTTGTAGACTCTCATACCCATATTTGTTTTGGTGGGAACAGAGCCAATGATTTTGCCATGAGGAATGCTGGAAAGACTTATCTCGAAATTGCTGAAAGCGGTGGTGGAATATGGAGTTCAGTACAGCATACAAGGAGTGCTTCAGAAGAAGAGCTTTTAGATACATTACTCAAGAGAATTAATTTCCTGATTCATTTAGGAATCACTACTATAGAAATAAAAAGCGGTTACGGGTTGGATGTGGATAATGAGCTGAAAATGTTGAGGATCATTAAAAAGGCACAAGGTCTGACTCCGGCAACGCTGGTTCCTACATGTCTTGCTGCCCATTTGAAGCCCAGAGATTTTGAAGGTGATAACCAGAAATATCTGGAATATATCATTCAACAGATTTTACCTAAAGTAAAAGAAGAGCATCTGGCGAATCGTGTAGACATTTTTATTGAAAAATCTGCTTTCCAGCCGGAAGAAAGTAAAGCATTTCTGAATACAGCTAAAGACTTAGGTTTTAAAATTACCGTGCATGCAGATCAGTTTACGCCGGGAAGTTCAAGAATAGCTGTAGAGGTGGGAGCGCAATCGGCTGACCATTTGGAAGCTACAGCGGATGAAGATATTCGATATTTAGCACAATCACATACGGTGGCAACAGCTCTTCCAGGAGCGAGTTTAGGTTTGGGTGAGAAATTTACTCCTGCAAGAAACCTTTTAGATGCAGGTGCTATATTAGCGATTGCCAGTGACTGGAATCCAGGGTCGGCACCTATGGGAAATCTTATTACACAGGCATCTATTCTGGCAACTTATGAAAAACTGACTACAGCAGAAGTGCTGGCAGGAATTACTTTCAGAGCTGCATTTGCATTAGGCTTTAATGACAGGGGAAAATTAGAAGAAGGAATGAAAGCTGATTTTATAACATTTACAACCAATAATTTTCAAAATATCCTTTATAATCAAGGAAGTCTAAACACACACACAATTTATATCAATGGAAAAA
>NZ_JALAHD010000195.1 GCF_022712095.1 Chryseobacterium sp.
ATTTATAATTATTTTTTTCGTGACAGTAAACTCATCTGTTTTTACAGTACAAAGATAGTCTCCATTAACTAATCCTGAAAGGTTGATATCTTTTTGATTTACTACTTTAAGTATGGAGCGTCCTGTTAGATCATTAACTTCAATACTAAAGTTTTTTATTTCTTTAGGTAATTTTACAGTAAGTATATCTTTTACCGGATTAGGATATATTTTTACAGTTTCCGAAGATTTAAATATTGTTTCGTCAAGCCCTAATGTAGAGCTAATAGCTACGGCAAAATGCTGTAATGCTCCCAGAGCAGCTTTCCCTACATTATAAACATATACGGGATCTACATTAGCAAACTTATCATTAGCTGTATGAGGATATGGGCTTTCAATATTCTCATAAAAACCTGTTATCACTTCTTTTTTTGCTTCAAAAGGCATATAGTCTGATGAATAAGCCTCGGAAATTACGGTTTGAAGAGGAGAGTAGAGAGCTGTACAGGTAGCCAGTTGTTGTGTAATAAGGTTGGATTCCGCATTGTTTTCTGTTTGTCCTCCATTATCTCTCTCACATTTGATTGTATTATTGTTATTTCCTAATTTCCCCCCAACTTCATCTATGTTGAATACTAATTTAATATCAAACTGGGGTACATTATTCTGATAGGCAACATTATTAGCGTAATGAGAACTACCATATAAACCTTGCTCTTCTCCTGAGAAATGAATAAATTTAATAGAATATTCAGTAGGAATATCTTTCAAAATTCTAGCAGCTTCAAGAAGTATAGAGGTCCCACTTCCATTGTCATTGACTCCCGGACCGTTAATTGTATCAAAATGAGCACAAATAATAACATATGTGTCGGGATATAAAGTTCCTGTTTTAGTGATTACTAGATTTTTTGAATTAATGTTTGTTCCCAGATAGTTGAACGTAAAGGGGTCTTCAGTAATCTGACTTGCAGAATATCCGTAAGATAAATATTTATTCTTTATCCAATTTAATGTATTCTCATTGTTCGTGGAACCTGTTGTTTTTATTCCTAAATTCTCGAAATCTTGTAAGTTGGCTGTAATATTAGCCTGGGAAATCATATTAACTCGGTCCTGATAAGCTTGGATAAAACTTTGTGAATGAACATTCCAAACAGCAAAAGATAGAAGTAGAAGAGTAGTTATTTTTTTCACTTATATATTGATTTTATAGATTTGTTATGTTTTTTATAATTATAACTTAACAAATGTACTAATAAAAAAATCCCGGGCAAATACCCGGGACTTATATTGATAACAAAAAATTCTACATTATTTTACTTGATCTACAACAGCTTTGAAAGCTTCAGGATGATTCATTGCTAAATCCGCTAAAACTTTTCTGTTAAGCTCAATGTTGTTCTTTTTAAGAGCTCCCATAAATTGAGAGTAAGACATTCCATGTTCTCTGGTTCCCGCATTAATACGAGTGATCCAAAGGGCTCTGAAATTTCTCTTTTTCTCCTTTCTTCCACGGTAAGCATATTGCATTGCTTTTTCTACCGCGTTTTTAGCTACTGTCCAAACGTTCTTTCTTCTACCGAAAAAACCTTTAGCTTGCTTTAAAATTTTCTTTCTGCGAGCTCTTGAAGCTACTGCATTTACTGATCTTGGCATAATTTAAATTGTTTTTTTGAAAAGGGCGGTAATCTGTCTCATTACACTTAGCTGCTCCGTTTCAGGGTTAAAAATTCTGAATTTGTTTTAATTCCTATAAACCGATATTTGATTTATAAAAACTACTTAATTGCTAATTGACGTTTAACACTTTTTTCGTCCACAGAAGCAACATAAGAAGTTTGCGTAAGATTTCTCTTTTGCTTAGTTTCTTTCTTAGTTAAAATGTGACTTTTGTAAGCGTTTTTTCTTTTGATCTTACCAGAACCAGTAAGAGCAAAACGTTTCTTAGCACCTGATTTCGTTTTTAATTTTGGCATTGTCTTGCTTTTTTATTGTTTTGTTATCAATATCTATTTGGTTATTCCTTTATAATCAGGAATAATAATTTGCAAAAATACAAAAAAAAGTTGAAATATTTTAATAAAAAACGGCAAACATTAAATGTCTGCCGTCCCTAAAATCAATTGATTATATTATGATTTAAAGAACTCTAAAAGATCTTTATTGATCGTTTCTGCTTCTGTTGTAGGCATTCCGTGAGGGAATCCAGGGTAAGTGATCAGTTTACTGTTTTTAGCAAGCTGTGCAGATTTTACCCCTGCATCTTTATAAGGTACGATCTGATCATCTTCTCCATGTAATACCAATACTGGTAAATCCACGGCTTTCAAATCTTCTGTAAAGTCTGTTTCAGAGAAAGCTTTAACACAGTCATAATGAGCTTTGATAGATCCCATCATTCCCTGTCTCCACCAATTTCTGCGAATTCCTTCAGATACATTGGCTCCCTCTCTGTTAAACCCATAAAATGGAAGAGTAATATCAATATAGAATTGTGCTCTATTATTTGCAGTATTATGGCGGATATCATCAAATACAGAAATTGGAGTTCCTTCTGGATTAGTCTCACTTTTTACCATGATAGGTGGAACAGAGCTTATTAAAACCGCTTTTGCAACTCTACCATTATTATTTCCATATTTAGCAACATATCGGATTACTTCTCCACCTCCTGTAGAGTGGCCTACGTGAATAGCATCTTTTAAATCCAAATGTTCAACAAGTTCCGTAACATCTGCAGCATATGTATCCATATCATGTCCCACTTCCACTTGAGAAGATCTTCCGTGACCTCTTCTATCATGTGCAATTACACGATATCCTTTTTCTAAAAAGAAAAACATTTGTGCATCCCAGTCATCAGCTGAAAGGGGCCATCCATGATGAAAGAAAACAGGTTGACCTTTTCCCCAATCTTTGTAATAAATTTCCGTACCGTCTTTTAATGTGAATGTACTCATAACTTTTGTCTGTGTTTGTTAATAATATGATTATAATCAAGAACTATTCTTGATTTTGTTCTTTATAGTTAAAAAT
>NZ_JALAHD010000196.1 GCF_022712095.1 Chryseobacterium sp.
AAAATAACAGCTTCCTTTTTTGCAGGGGTAATCGTAATGCTACTTCTGTTCTTTGGTCTGAAATCCTGTTTCAATTTAGGAAACAAGACTGAAAAGTCAGATTATTACATTCTGACCAATCAGATTTCCAAAATGAATAAAATGGTTGTATTGGAACAAAACAGTTCCAGTATGCAGAAGACCAAAATGGGATACGAAGTTTTCGGAAAAGAAGTTTCAAGTAATAGTATTATTACTTATACAAAAACAAATGCCCAGGTTTCTTATGATCTCAACAAAATGAAAATAGAAGTTGATTCCATCAATAAGAAACTTATCATTTCCGAATTGCCTGATGCCGATATCAGAATCACCCCAAGTGTAGAAATCCAATCCATGGATGATTCTTTTTTCAACAGAATATCTGAAAAAGATATTAAAAATGTAACTCAAAAAGCTAAGGAAACTGCTATAAAATCTATAGATCAGAATAAGCTTAGAAATGAAGGGCGTGAGCAGCTTATGGAAAATCTTAATAATATTTTTGTTTTGGCAAAGGCTTTGAATTATACTATAGAAGATCAAACCGGCAAAATCGGTGTTTTAGGACTTTAAAAAATTATAGCTATGGATTCAAAAGGAAATAAAAAGAAAGAATCTGCCAATTCCGCAGAATCGAAAAAACAAAATCAGGATTTTCCTAATATTCCTGCGTCGTCAAAGAAAACCAATCCTCCTGATATAAAAAAAGAGGACATTCAGAAAGCTTCAAAGAACAATAAAACCGGTAAAACGGATAACACAGAAAAATAGAAGTATTACAATAAAAGGTATTCAAAACTGAATACCTTTTATTTGTTAAAAAAATTAAATAACTAATAATTAAAAACAATCATACGATTGTGGACTTTCCAATTTGAATATTCTCAAAATTATAGTAAGATTTTTCAGAATATCTGATATAATCTGCAATGAAGTCTCCCACTTCATTGGTAGAATAATGGTTATCTGAATTAAGGTCTACAGTTACATATCTGTTTTCAATAGAATGTTCCACAGCCTCTATCAACTTTTTGGATGCTCCTTCCAAGTTTAAATAATCAAGCATCATAGCAGTGCTTAAAATAGAAGCTACAGGATTAGCTATTCCCTTTCCTTTCGCCTGAGGATAAGATCCGTGGATAGGCTCAAATAAAGCATTATCTTTTCCTATGGAAGCAGACGGCAGTAACCCTATGGACCCTCCTATCACACTTGCTTCATCTGAAATAATATCTCCAAACATATTTTCTGTAAGAATTACATCGAACTGTTTTGGATTCAGGATCAGTTGCATGGCAGCATTATCTACAAACATATAATCCAGCTGTACATCGGGATATTCATGAGCGATTTCCTGGCATATTTTTCTCCATAATCTGGAGGTATCCAATACATTTGCCTTGTCGATTAAAGTCAGTTTTCTTTTGCGTTTCTGAGCATCCTGAAAAGCCATATGGGTAATAGGAATGATATCTTCTCTGCTGTATTGGCAGACATCATAAGCATAAGCTCCGGACTCTTCAGTATATTTTTCTCCAAAATAAATTCCGCTTACCAGCTCTCTGTAAATCTGAATATCCGTCCCCTCAATAATTTCCTGTTTTAAAGGACTTTTCTTGATAAGGGACGCATATGTTTTCAGAGGTCTGATGTTGGCAAAAAGGCCTAGTTCTTTCCTTAGTTTTAAAAGTCCCTGCTCCGGTCGTACTTTGGCATCCGGATTATTATCAAAAGAAGGATCACCGATAGCTCCAAAAAGTACTGCATCAGCATTTTTACAGATGGCCAGTGTTTCATCAGGAAGTGGATTTCCCGTTTTAAAAATGGCTTCGGCGCCCATACTTCCATATTCAAACTGAAAGTTATAATGAAATACTTCACCAATAACATTCAGAATCTTTACACTTTCCTGAGTTACTTCCGGACCTATTCCATCACCCGGAAGAACTGCAATTTTAAAATCATTCTTATTCATAGATCTTTTGTGTTTTTATTTTCTGTTCGAACTTTTCTATTATCGCTTTTTTACTGATCAGGAAATCAATATCATCATATCCATTGATCAGGCATATTTTTTTATAAGGATCCAGTTCAAAATTTTCAGTTTTTCCATTGCATTGAATAGTTTGCTGTTCAACATCTACCGTAATTTTTATTTCCGGATTTTCTGTAACAGAAGCTAAGATTTCTTTTAAAAATCCTTCTGAGATTTTAACAGGAAGAAGACCGTTATTTAGGGCGTTTCCTTTAAAGATATCCGCAAAATAGCTTGATACGACCACTTTAAATCCATAATCTGTCAGAGCCCAGGCAGCATGTTCCCTACTGCTTCCACATCCGAAATTATTTCCTGCAACTAAGATTTCCCCTTTATATTTAGGTTTGTTCAGAACAAAATCAGCGTTAGGTTCATTAGTATGAACATTATATCTCCAGTCTCTGAACAAGTTGTTTCCAAAGCCTGTTTTATCTATACTTTTTAGGAATCTGGCTGGAATGATCTGGTCGGTATCTATATTTTCAGCAGGTAAAGGAACCGCTTGAGATTGTATTAATGTTAACTTTTGCATATGCTCAGTCGATGGTTTTTTTAAGATTAATTTTAAAATAATTCAGAGACTAATTTAAACTTCCGAAAGCAGGAATTTTACCTTCTATAGCTACTTTAGCTGCAGTTAAAGGACTTGCTAAAATAGTTCTTGCTCCTTGCCCCTGTCTTCCTTCAAAATTTCGGTTGGAAGTTGATACGCAATATTCACCTTCAGGAATTTTATCATCATTCATGGCAAGGCATGCAGAGCATCCGGGCTGTCTGATCTGAAATCCTGCTTCTGTAAATATTTTATCAAGACCTTCTTCATAAATTTGTTTTACGACAAGTTGAGAACCAGGAACGATCAAAGCTTTTATATGTTCAGATTTCTTTTTTCCTTTAATATATTGTGCCGCTGATCTGAAATCTTCTATTCTTGCATTGGTACAGCTCCCTATAAATACATAATTCACTTTGATATCAGAGGGAAACTGACCCGCCCGAAGCCCCATATATCGCAAAGCTTTCTCCTCTGATTCATTTTGAGGCACGGGAATAGAATCATACATAGAGATCCCCATTCCCGGATTTGTTCCATAAGTAATCATAGGCTGTATATCAGATGCATTAAAAGTATACTCTTTGTCAAAAACAGCATCTGGCTCAGTCGGTAATGTTTTCCAATATTCAAGTTTTTCTTCCCACCCTTCTCCTTTGGGAGCAAACTGCTTCCCTTTTACATATTCGAAAGTGGTTTCATCAGGTGCGATCATTCCTCCTCTTGCCCCCATTTCTATACTCATATTACATACCGTCATTCTTCCTTCCATGGACATTTCTTCGAACACCTGTCCCGCATATTCACAGAAATACCCTGTTCCTGCATCAGTACCTATTTTAGATATGATATATAGAATCACGTCTTTAGGCTGAACATTAGGATTAAGTTTTCCATTAACGGTAATCCTCATGGATTTAGGTTTGTTCAGCAACAGACATTGACTGGCAAAAACCTGTGCAACCTGACTTGTTCCTATTCCAAAAGCTATAGCTCCAAAGGCACCATGAGTAGAAGTATGGCTGTCTCCGCATACAATACTCATTCCAGGTTGGGTAACTCCCAGTTCCGGTGCAATAATATGTACGATTCCCTGGTATTGATGTCCTAACCCGAATAATTCGATATTATTCTTTTTACAATTTTCTGTGAGTTGTTGAATCTGGTTCCGGGATAATTCATCACGAATAGGAAGCTCTTGATTTAAAGTCGGAACATTATGGTCTGCTGTGGCGACTACCTGTTCCGGTCTGAATAATTTAAGGTTTCTCGATTCCAGTTCGGCAAAAGCCTGCGGGCTTGTTACTTCATGAATAAGATGCTTGTCTATATAGATTATTTGAGGTCCGTCGGGAACTGTATCCACTACGTGAGCATCCCAGACTTTATCAAAAAGTGTTTTTTTATTACTGTCCATTTTCTATTTCTACTAAAACTTGTTATGATAAAAATTATCGGAATACTTTATCCTCTACCCTATTTTTCTGCTAAATGATTCAATCATTGAATGAAGATCATCATTATCTATTTCCTTTTTGATATCAGCTACTTTCAGGAATTCTTTATAAAGAAAATCAAGGTCATTTTTAGTGACGTCAAAACCGATATGCTTAAGTCTGTATGCTAAAGCAGAGCGTCCGCTTCTTGCGGTAAGAATGATAGATGATTCGTTGACTCCCACATCTTCCGGATCAATAATTTCATAAGTTTCCCGGTTCTTGATAACACCGTCCTGATGAATTCCTGAGCTATGCGCAAAGGCATTAGCTCCAACAATAGCTTTATTAGGCTGAACAGACATGCCCATTAATTCTGAAACCATACTGCTCATATTATTCAGCATTCTGGAATTGATATTGGTATATAAATTCAGATCTTTATGTTGCCTGAAGATCATTACGACTTCTTCTAAAGCTGTATTCCCTGCTCTTTCACCCAATCCATTTATAGTGCATTCTATCTGACGGGCTCCATTAATTGCCCCTACAATTGAATTGGCAGTAGCCAAGCCAAGATCATTATGACAGTGGCAAGATAAGACAGCCTTATCAATTCCTTTCACATTTTCTTTCAGATACCTGATTTTGGCACCGTATTCTTCCGGTAAACAGTAACCAGTAGTATCGGGAATATTAAGAACAGTAGCTCCTGCTTTGATCACTTCTTCACAAATTTTAGCAAGAAAATCATTATCCGTTCTTCCTGCATCTTCTGCATAAAACTCTACATCTTCTACAAAGCTTTTGGAATATTTTACGGCCTGAACTGCTCTTTCTATAATATTTTCCCTTGTAGAATTGAATTTATATTTAATGTGGGATTCAGAAGTTCCGATCCCGGTATGAATTCTTGGTCTTTTAGCATATCGTAAAGCTTCTGCTGCGGCTTCAATATCTTTTTTGTTAGCTCTTGTCAATCCACAAACTTTAGCATTTTTCACGAGTTTTGAAATTTCTGAAACAGAATGAAAGTCTCCCGGACTTGAAATAGGAAATCCGGCTTCAATAACATCTACCCCCAGCTCATCAAGTTTCTCAGCAATGAGTAATTTTTGTTCTGTATTCAATTTACATCCTGGGACCTGCTCTCCATCTCTCAACGTTGTATCAAAAATTTCAATTTTTTCGGAATTCATAATGATGTTTTTACTTAATTTTGATTCAAAACTAAGATTTGAGTTATTTTTTTAGAGT
>NZ_JALAHD010000197.1 GCF_022712095.1 Chryseobacterium sp.
ATATATAGTGTCGGGTTTTAATTTATTTTCAAAATCAATATATCCCTCAAAATAGTCAATAATTTTTTGTTTCTCAATAGGAATTGAAGTAACTATTGTATAAGGAATAAGGTTTTGCATAGTATGAGGGTAACTGTTTTTTATTAAAACAAAATACAAATATTTTTCCTGAAAAATAAAATTTGAACTAATTTTGAAAAATGATGAATTTAAACGAGATTTTCACCAATCAGCGTACTGGAAATAATCCTAGAACTTTAGCATCCAGAACGGATTTTCAAAGAGATTATGACCGGATTATTTTTTCTTCTGCCTTCAGAAGATTACAAAATAAAACTCAGGTGTTTCCATTGCCGGGAAGCGTTTTTGTTCACAACCGCCTTACCCATTCTTTGGAAGTGTCTTCTGTGGGAAGAAGCCTGGGAAGTATTATCGGTGAATTTATACATGATAACTTTCAAAATGACCTTACCGATATTTCCAGGAGCTTTTATTTGCATAATCTTGGAAATGTGATTGCAGCAGCCTGTTTATGCCATGATGTAGGAAATCCGGCTTTCGGACATTCAGGAGAAGATGCTATTGCCAGCTATTTTGAAAAAAATGAAAATGATCTGAAGCCTAAATTTTCAGAAAGAGAATGGGCGGATCTTGTCAACTTTGAGGGAAATGCCAACGCAATAAGAGTGCTGGCTCATCAGCAGCAAGGTAAAGATGAAGGAGGAATTCAGCTAACCTTTGCAACTCTTGCAAGTATTGCAAAATATCCGTGTGAAGCCATTGCTAAGAAAAAAGGAATTATTCACAGAAAGAAATTCGGTTTTTTTCAGAATGAAAAAGATATATTTTTAGAGATTGCCAAAGGGGTTCATATGATTCCGGAGAATGAGGAGCCTTACATATTTAAAAGACATCCTTTTGTATGGCTGGTAGAAGCTGCAGACGATATTTGTTATAATATCATAGATATGGAAGATGCTCACCGCTTAGGAATTGTCTCAACAGCTGACTGTAAAAATCTGTTTTTTGAACTTGTGAAATCTGAAACAGATGATGTAGACAGGGTAAAGCGTAAGCTTGATTCTATTTCCAATGAAAATGAAAAAATTTCCTACCTGAGAGCTAAGGTAATCAATGCTTTAATAAATAATTCAATTCAGACTTATAAAGATAATTTTGATAAAATTCTTGGAGGTAATTTAGATAAAGCCCTTTTGGATATTTACAAATCGGAAAATAAAACATTGCAGGATATAGAATCTTTTTCCATTGAAAAAATTTATAATCATAAAGCTGTGGTAGAAATTGAAAATGCAGGATATAACGTTATGTATGAATTATTGGATCATTTTATTCCTTCCATTCTGAAATCAAAAGAAGAAAGAAAGTCTTATGATAAAATGGCATTGAAGCTACTTCCTAAACAATTTATGTATGAAGAAGGGACTGATTATCAGAAAATACTGGGGGTTATCGATTTTGTTTCAGGAATGACGGATAATTATGCGACAGATCTATACAGGAAAATAAAAGGGATTGATATTGGAATGACGGTTTAATTTTTTTTGAAATAAAGTATTATCTTTATCAAAACATAAATTCTAAACTTAAAAAATTAAACTTATGAGCTTGTTACTACCTCTTATAGTATTCCTTGCTGTGATCTTTCTTTTTGCCTCATTCTTTGTAGTGAAGCAGGAGACAGCAGCCATTATCGAACGTTTTGGTAAGTTTCAGGGAGTAAAACATTCCGGACTTCATCTTAAATTACCCGTAATTGATCAGATCGCCAAAAGGCTGAATCTTAGAATTCAGCAGCTGGATGTAATGATTGATACCAAAACACTGGATAATGTTTTCATTAAAATGAAAATTTCCGTTCAGTATCAGGTGATCAGAAGTCAGGTAGGAGATGCTTATTACCGTTTGGAAAATCCTGAAAATCAGATTACTTCATTTGTGTTTGATGTGGTGCGTGCAGAGGTTCCAAAATTGAAACTTGATGATGTTTTTGTAAGAAAGGATGATATAGCAGTAGCTGTTAAAGGAGAGCTCCAGGATGCAATGAACAGTTACGGATATGATATTATCAAAGCTTTAGTAACGGATATTGATCCTGATGAGCAGGTGAAACATGCAATGAACAGGATTAATGCTGCTGAAAGAGAAAAAACAGCTGCTGAATACGAATCTGAAGCACAGAGAATCAGAATCGTTGCAGTGGCAAAAGCTGAAGCAGAATCCAAAAAACTGCAAGGGCAGGGGATTGCTGATCAGAGAAGAGAAATTGCTAAAGGTTTGGAAGAATCAGTAAGAATGCTTAGTAATGTGGAAATCAATTCTATCGAAGCCTCCTCTTTAATCGTTGTGACTCAGCATTATGATACCCTCCAGGCTATTGGTGCGACCAACAGGAGTAACTTGGTTTTATTACCGAATAGTCCGACTGCAGCGAGCAGTATGCTGAACGATTTGGTGGTGGCTATGACTACGGCAAATGCGGTAGAAGAAGCTAATAAAGGAAAGCTTCCTCCGCCAAAAGATAAGTATGAAAATTAAAATAAAAAAGCTCCCAAAATAGGAGCTTTTTTTTACTTTTTAGTTTTGGAAACTTCTTTTATTAAAGTATATTTTATGGAAGAAGCATCTGCCGGAACATTGGCAATTTTTTCAGTTTTTACTTTTAGAACATATTCATATCCGGGTTCGTAAGTAAACCCTTCGATATTACTATAAAAATTGCTCCATTCTTCTGAAGCTTTCTCTTTTACCTGAAGGCATTTCATAGGAGCTACACCGGTACAGTCAACTGTCTGAGGCCCTACAATAAACGTTTTTTCACCAGCATTTCCGCTTCCGGCATTTGCTGATGTAGTACATTGGGTCAATGCAGCAAATGCGATTATGGGAAAGGTCCCCTTTAAAATGGTTGTAATAAGTTTCATATTTCGATTTTAGTACTTTCCTGACAATTACTATGCCGAATTAAACAGACATGATAATTATCTAATCC
>NZ_JALAHD010000198.1 GCF_022712095.1 Chryseobacterium sp.
GTAATTAATTGTTTATAATGTATTATTACATATTTCTTCTGTACTTACCACCCACTTCAAACAAAGCATTGGTGATCTGTCCCAAAGAACAATACTTTACAGCATTCATCATTACTTCAAATAAATTTTGTTGATTGATTGCTGCGTGTTGTAATTTTTTAAGGGCTACTTCTGATTTTCCGTCATTAGCTTTCTGGAAATTATGAAGAGATTCGATCTGAGCCTGTTTTTCTTCCTCTGTTGAACGAATAACTTCTCCCGGAAGTACTGTTGGAGAACCATCCTTTCCTAGGAAAGTATTTACCCCAATAATAGGATATTCACCAGTATGTTTTAACCATTCATAGTGCATGGATTCTTCCTGTATTTTTGAGCGTTGGTACATCGTTTCCATTGCTCCGAGTACACCGCCTCTTTCAGTGATTCTGTCAAACTCGTTATAAACAGCTTCTTCTACAAGATCAGTCAGTTCTTCAATGATGAATGAGCCTTGAAGCGGATTTTCATTTTTAGCTAAACCTAATTCTTTATTGATAATCAGCTGAATGGCCATTGCCCTTCTTACGGATTGCTCAGTCGGAGTGGTGATCGCCTCGTCATATGCATTTGTATGAAGTGAATTACAGTTATCATAGATCGCATAAAGTGCCTGAAGGGTTGTTCTGATATCATTGAAATCAATTTCCTGAGCATGCAGAGAACGTCCTGAAGTCTGGATGTGGTATTTCAACATCTGGCTCCTTTCGTCTGCTCCATATTTCAACTTCATGGCTTTTGCCCAGATTCTTCTTGCTACACGACCGATTACTGCATATTCAGGGTCAATACCATTAGAGAAGAAGAAAGAAAGGTTGGGAGCGAAATCATTGATGTCCATTCCACGACTCAAATAGTATTCCACATACGTGAAACCATTAGCCAATGTAAATGCCAATTGAGAAATAGGGTTGGCCCCCGCTTCAGCAATATGATATCCTGAAATGGAAACAGAGTAGAAATTTCTTACTTTCTCCTTAATGAAATATTCCTGAACATCCCCCATTAACCTTAGAGCGAACTCCGTGGAGAAAATACAGGTGTTCTGTGCCTGATCTTCTTTTAAAATATCAGCCTGAACTGTACCACGAACGGTGGCAATAGTTTTTGCTTTAATTTCGGCATAGGCATCAGCGGGAATTACTTCATCTCCTGTGATTCCTAATAATTGAAGTCCTAAACCGTTATTGGAAGGAGGCAATTCTCCATTGTATTTTGGTCTGGCTAATCCTTTATCATCAAATTTAGCTTTTAAAACTTCTTCAACTTTTGATTCCAAACCATGTTCAATAATATATTTTTCAACATTCTGGTCGATCGCAGCATTCATGAAGAAGGCTAGTAACATAGGGGCCGGTCCGTTGATCGTCATCGAAACAGAAGTCAGGGCATTCACCAGATCGAATCCTGAATAAAGTTTTTTGGCATCATCTAAAGTAGCAATAGAAACTCCCGCATTTCCGATTTTACCATAAATATCTGGTGGAAGGGCAGGGTCCTGCCCATATAAAGTTACAGAGTCAAAAGCTGTGGATAAACGTTTTGCCGGCATTTCAGCAGAAACATAATGAAATCTTCTGTTCGTTCTTTCAGGTCCTCCCTCTCCTGCAAACATTCTTGTAGGATCTTCACCTGTTCTTTTGAAAGGATAAATTCCCGCTGTATAAGGGAAACTTCCCGGAAGATTTTCCTGGCCTTTCCATTTAATTAGGTCTCCCCAATCGTTATATTTTGGAAGAGCAATTTTTGGAATTCTTAAATGTGATAAAGATTCCGTTGAGGTTTCCACCTTAATTTCTTTTCCACGGACGAAATAAGAATAAAACTCTGCATGGAAAGCTTCTTTTGTATTTTTCCAGTTTTTAAGAAAATCTATATTTTCCTGTTGAAGTTCTTTTTCGGCCTTTTGATATTCAGCTTCTAAAACCTCATTGCTGATGATGTTTTTTACTCCTTCAATATGATACATGGTGCGGGCAAACTCAGCCTGTTTTTCAATAGCGGAATCATACTGTTTATTATTTTCAACGATTTCGGAAAGATAACGGACTCTTTTAGGAGGAATGATTGTAACCTCGTCTGTAATTTCCTGTTCTATAAAAGTTTTTAAATTTGATTCAGAAAACTTTTCGTTCACTTTAGAAATCAATCTGTTGAACAGTTCAGTAGTTCCATGATCATTAAATTGAGATGCTTTTGTTGCATAAACCGGCATTTCTTCCAATTGACTCTCCCATAGCTGATGATTTCTCTGGAATTGTTTTCTAACGGCCTGAAGCGCATCCAGCGCTCCCCGTTTATCAGATTTATTTAAGGCTACTAAATCGGCATAATCAAGCATGTCGATTTTTTCAAGCTGTGTGGAAGCTCCGTATTCGGGAGTCATTACATACATGGAAACATCTGCGAAATCTGAAACTTCAGAACCGGATTGTCCGATACCTGATGTTTCTAGGATGATTACATCAGGGTGTGCCAGTTTTAGTATATTTAAAGCTGAGTGAATAAATGGGGAAACGGAAACATTATTTTCTCTCGTTGCCATTGATCGCATATAAACTCTTGGATCGTTAATAGCATTCATACGAATTCTGTCTCCTAAAAGGGCTCCTCCTGTTTTCTTTTTGGACGGGTCGACAGAAATAATAGCAATTTTTTTATCCGGATTCGAACGTAAGAAACGTCTTACCAATTCATCGGTTAAAGATGATTTTCCAGCTCCTCCGGTACCTGTAATCCCGATAATAGGAATGGTTATATCTTTAGATTTCTCATTAATGCTGCTTACTAATTCCGGTTTTTCATCGGAGAAATTTTCTACTGCAGAAATAATTTGTGCAATACTTGTAGGGTTTGAGAAATCAATGGAATCGAGATCTTTTGGGGTAACATCTTTACCCGTTGCAAAGTCTGATTTCTGAACCAGGTCATCAATCATTCCCTGAAGTCCAAGCTCTCTTCCGTCATCCGGGGAATATATTCTGTCTATTCCGTAAGACATCAGATCTTTGATTTCTTCCGGAAGGATTACTCCTCCGCCACCTCCGAAAATTTTGATCTGAGGTGAATTTTTCTCTCTTAAAAGATCATAGATGTATTTGAAGTACTCATTGTGACCACCTTGATAGGAAGTCAGGGCAATAGCGTTGGCATCTTCCTGTATTGCTGTATTTACAACTTCTTCTGCTGATTTATCATGTCCCAGGTGAATGACTTCACATCCTGTTCCCTGTATCACACGACGCATAATATTGATGGCCGCATCATGTCCGTCAAATAAAGACGCAGCGGTTACAATTCTTACCTTATTTTTAGGGGTATATTTTTGGGTTTCCATAAAAGATTTAGAATATTTCTGAATTCCCAAATATAATAAAATATAAAAATACCCCTATTGGGCCTAATGGTCAATAAATCAGAGGGTTGTTGGTGTGTGCTAAATTGGCTGTTTACTATTAAAGAAGTCTGTTACGTAAAGGTTATAACTAATTTGTATATTTTTGTATGATATTTTTATGATTATGAAAAGAGCCTTACTTTATTTTGCATTGGGAACAATTATTAGTTTTCTTATTAATTATTTTTTCCTGAGCAGCCAGAATATAGGACTTGACTTGTATTATGCGGTTGCATTCGGTTTTGCATGGGGTTTGGCTTATTATTTAGATTCTCCTGTGTTTTCTCTTCCTCAGAAATTGGGATTATCTTTTCTGGCTATGGGACTATTGGTTTTGGCGGGAGTTCTTATTTATAATCTGGAACTGGCTATTCCTTCTCTTCTTAAGTTTTCTACCGTATTTGTTGCCTATTATCTTTTGGCAAGTTTTAAATCCAGTAAATCCCTACGAAATTAGTGGATCATAATAAAGCTGGCATATAATAATGCAAGAAGCATTATTGTCAATCCTATTGAATTGATTATAAATAATAGCATACCTTTCAGAATACTTATTCTTTTTCGCGTTTCATATACCCTGTGATGAGCGATGAAGAAATATAGTGATATGTATATTGTTAGTACAAAATAGGCAAGGATACTGAGAAGATTGATCAACGAATAGTTAGGGAGGATACTGGATATTTTTCCTAAAAGAATAAAAGCTAACGTTCCCAATAATAAAAAAGAAAAGAAATGGAGTGTGAAAATTCCGTGATCGAAATACCACCATCTTTTCTTATTGTGAAATAACCAAAGAAAAAAAGCAAATACCGGAAGGTATATAAATAAGGCTTTTGGAAGGGTATGAATAAAAGTATCTCTGAATCTTTTTCCTATTTCCTTTTTGCTTAACCCTTCCTCTTTAAGATCAAACATTTTTTTTGCAAACGGTCTCATATACTTATAAAGAGGATTCCCTGTTTTAATATGAAGAGAGTCATATTCTCTGATGTTATGGGCGTCCAATATTAAGGAGTTTCTGCTGTCAAAAGTATTGTCCAGCAAATCATCATGTTCTTCTACTTTGCTCTTTGCGGCATCACTTTGAATACTGTCAATTAGTTTTCTGGTGTCCTGGGCATTTTTATGGGATAATATTCCTTCTTTTTGGAGATTGTCTACTGCCTTTTTTACATTTTCCTGATTGATTCTTGTTTCTTCTGCTGTAGGTTTTGGGGGTTCTTTGCTCTCTTTGTATTCGGGAATTAATCCAGGCAGAAGAAAAGTGATAAAACTTATAAATATATAGAGCTTCACGGGAGCTACATATTGCTGCCTTTTACCGGCAAGATATTCTTTGGTTAATTTTCCCGGACGAAGAAGAAGATAATTAATTGTTTTCCAGAACTGGCCGTCATAATGAGTGAAGTCTTCAATAAAATGAGTGAAAAGATAATGAAACGGCTGTCTTGTTTCAATATTTTCCTGTCCGCAATGAGGACAAAACCTTTCAGGGACCCCATACCCGCAATTAAGACAGGTGTTGTCTTCTCTAATTTTTCCGTGGCTCATGGTTTTAAGAATTTTTAACAAATATAATTATTTCAGTAATGAAAAAACTTTTCTGAAATCAAATAAATCGTTAAAATATTTAAATGGAATGATGAAAAGAGCTTTATAATAGATGCTGTTAGGTTTATATAAAAAAAGAAAGAGTTGAGGGAACCAACTCTTATCTTTTATCACCTGTGTCTTTAGAATCTTCTAAAAAATTTTCATCGTTAAGAGAATTTACAATATTTGTGCCAAGAATTATATTAATGTTTCTTAAAATATTAAAAGGTTTATATATTCCCTTTGATATTCTATAAATAAGTTTTCTGATTACGAAAATTATTTGTACCTTTGCACACCCTTAGAGGGGAAATTATGTTTAATCTTTAACTAAAACGTGTGAATACATTAAGTTACAAAACTGTTTCAGCGAACAAAGCTACTGCTAATAAAGAATGGGTTGTGGTAGACGCTGAAGGTCAACCATTGGGGAGATTAGCTTCTCAGGTTGCAAAGATTTTGAGAGGTAAGCACAAAACAAACTTTACACCTCACGTAGATTGTGGTGATAATGTAATTGTTTTGAATGCAGGGAAAGTAACACTTTCCGGAAACAAGTGGGCTGATAAGACTTATATTTGGCATACAGGATATCCTGGAGGTCAGAAGTCTATGACTGCACTAGAACTTCAGAAGAAAGATTCTTTAAAAGTTTTGGAAAGATCTGTAAAAGGTATGCTTCCAAAAAACAAACTAGGATCTGCTTTGCTTAAAAACCTTTATTTATATGAAGGAACTGAGCATAAGCATGAAGCTCAGCAGCCAAAAACAATTAATATTAACGAATTTAAATAATTAATATGTCTACAGTTCATAAAATAGGAAGAAGAAAAACTTCTGTAGCAAGAGTTTATGTAAAGCCAGGTTCTGGTAACATTACAGTGAACGGTAAAGATGCTAAAGAATATTTTTCTACAGACGTGATGGTTTACAAAGTAAATCAGCCATTTATCCTTACTGAGACTGCAGGTCAGTACGATGTTACCGTAAATGTTTTCGGTGGTGGAAATACAGGACAGGCAGAAGCGATCAGATTGGGTATTTCAAGAGCTTTATGTGAAATCAATGCTGAATTCAGATTAGCATTAAAGCCAGTAGGTTTACTTACAAGAGATGCAAGAATGGTGGAAAGAAAGAAGCCAGGACAGAAAAAAGCAAGAAAGAGATTCCAATTCTCAAAACGTTAAGAATTGCGATAAGCTTAAAGCAACATGCAATAAGCTATTTGAAAAACTTATTAAAATTTTTAATTCGCTTCAAAGCCTCCGGCTTAGTGCCTGACGCTTAAAGCAAAAATTGCCCGTTATGTTTAGCATCCAAACACTTCTCCCATCTAAAGAAGTTGTTGATTGCCTAAAGAGCGGAAAGTAAACTAACAAAAAACAAAAACATGGCAAAAGCAAATGTAAAAGACCTTTTAGAGGCTGGTGTACACTTCGGTCACATGACAAGAAAGTGGAACCCAAATATGGCTCCATACATTTTTATGGAGAAAAATGGTATTCACATTGTAGACTTACATAAAACAGCAGTGAAATTGGATGAAGCTTGTGCAGCTTTGGAAAAATTAACTTCTGCAGGTAAAAAAGTTCTTTTTGTAGCAACTAAAAAACAAGCTAAAGAAGTTGTAGCTAAGCATGCTTCAGAACTTAATATGCCTTATATTACAGAAAGATGGCCAGGTGGTATGTTAACAAACTTCGTTACTATCAGAAAGGCTGTTAAGAAAATGAACTCCATCGACAAAATGAAAAAAGATGGTACGTTCGAAACTTTATCTAAAAAAGAAAGACTTCAGGTAGACAGACAAAGAGCTAATCTTGAGAAGAACTTAGGCTCTATCTCGGACATGGTTCGTCTTCCTTCTGCAGTATTTGTAGTAGATATCTTAAGAGAGCATATCGCTGTTACTGAAGCTAAAAAATTAGGAATTCCAGTTTTTGGTATCGTAGATACGAACTCTGATCCTAGAAAAGTTGACTTTGTTATCCCAGGAAACGACGATGCTTCTAAATCTATTGATATGATTTTAAGTGTTGTTTCTGAAGCGATCAAAGAAGGTCAGTCTCAGAGAAAAGCTGATAAAGAAAAATCTAAAGAAGGAGAAAAAGTATCTGCAGATACAGATGCTGATTTCGACGCAGAATAATTGAAATTTATTCTTATAATATAAAAACCGCTAATATTTTTAGCGGTTTTTTATTGTTTATAAAGTTCTAATTAGAAAGTGTGATGGATGTAGAGTTCGTAATAAATTTATTAGCCTGATAAGTAGATCCGCAAACGATACCGGATAATTTATAATTCTGGTTTCTAGGAACCATTGCGTAACCCATTTTACCTGCTCCAATAGGTATTTTCTTAGAGTAATTGTTACCGTTTATACTAAGTACCATATTACAGGAAGATTTATTTTCTACAGTGATTGAAGTTCTGGGATCATCCGTTGAATTACTCAGAATATCGTTCAGTACTTCTGTTGTTTCAGGTTTATATGTTTTTAAAAGCTCATTATATTCTCTTTCTACTGCAGCAGTAGATACTCTGCTGTTAGTACCCGATACTGTCGGAAAGGTTTTGCGTATAGGATAACGTGTGTTGTAATTGACATTACAGCTTACAAGTATAATAAGGACGGCAGAAAGAATAATAGATTTTTTCATCAAAAAATATTTTATACTATAAATTTAATATTTTTAAATATTATTTTTTGCTGGATGAAGGGTTTAATGTAATTACAGTACCTTTTAGAATGTTCTTTTGTGCAGTATAATTGATATTACATACCTTGCTTTCTACTTTATATGATCCTTTTTTAACTACAATGAAATTTTCTCCATGTGCTTCCACCGGAAGATTATAATTTTGATTTCCCTGCAGTCTTACAATAAGATTACATTCTGTTTTGTTCTGGAAAATAAATACAGCATCCTGTTCATGGTTATCCTGACTGGATAATGTTGTCAGGAGACTGGCTGTTCTGTTATCGTGATCTATAGTAGTTTCTGCAATGAGCTTATTAAACTCTTCTACTTCCTCAGGGTGAGTACCTTGTTTCACTTCATTGGTAATATCCGCCACAACAGGTCTTGCTGCCATGGGTTTGGCATCTTTAGCACCCTTGGTCCATGCCTGATTCTTTAAAGAAATAAGTCTTAATTTAAGAAGATCTCTCTTCGGATCTTCAGGGTGGGCATTACTCAGGTAATCTTCAATGTCTTCGATACTTGTGCTTTTCATGATGTGTTTCTTATCATATTTCCTTTTTGTTTTTTGGGCTTGTGTTTGGTTGAAACCGGCAAATAAAAGAAATAAGATGAGAAAAACGAGGGATTTTTTTTTCATCAGATTATCAATTCATTAATTTATACGGAATTTAATATAAGTTATAGTTTTACCTTTTGCAGAGAATAGCTCTTCATAGTATGTTTTGATGTCCCTTAAATGTAGGGTGTCAGGATCATATTCAGGAGCACCGTAGATGTCATGATGGGCGGTAATAATTTCAAGCCCCATACCTTGTAGTAATCCCAAAGTATAGCCATGTAAAAATTCGGAATCGGTTTTTAAATGGATGATTCCTCCCGGTTTTAAAAATTTTTTATAACGTTCAAAAAAGTCAGGATGAGTTAGTCTGTGTTTGGTTCGTTTATATTTAATCTGAGGATCAGGGAAAGTGATCCAGATTTCATCTACTTCGTTTTCAGCAAAGAAATGATCTACCAATTCGATCTGAGTTCTTAAAAAAGCGACATTGTTCATATTATTCTGAACAGCTTCTTTAGCCCCAAACCAGAACCGGGCACCTTTGATGTCAATACCGATAAAGTTTTTTTCAGGAAATGCTTTTGCAAGTCCTACGGAATATTCTCCCTTTCCACATCCTAATTCAAGAACAATAGGTTGTTCATTTTTAAAAAAATCAGTTCTCCATTTACCTTTTAATTCGAATCCTTTAAGAGCTTCTTCTCTTGTTGGCTGAATGACATTTGGTAGCTTTTTATTTTCGGCAAATCTAGCCAGTTTATTTTTACCCATGAGAATATTAGAATTCTGCAAAAATAGCAAAATTTAATTTATTATGGAGCAGGAGGACCTCCAAGAGCAACCATAAGAGCTTTCTGAATTGTTTTTTGAGATGCATACTGGGCTCCACAAACTAAACTAGTGAAAAGATAATCTCCTTTATCTACAACAATTGAGCTGTTATCATGGGCTGGTACGGCTAAGCGGTATTTGATATTACCTATCCCTTCCATTCTTACAATGATATTACAATCTGATTTATTTTCAATCAGAACGATACATTCCTTACTTGAGGGGTCGTTATCGAAGAGTGAATTTAATATTTTTACGGTTTTATTTTTATGTTCAATAGGGGAGACGGTCATCAGCATATTGAATTCTTCGGCTTCGGCATCAGGAATGGCAGCTGCAGCTGATGCATTTACAACAAAAGTATTCTGTGCACTGCTGGGAGTATAATTGGTAAGAGCCTGCTTGGCTTCCAATTCGGCTTTATATTTAGCGATCTGCTTTTGTTTGATAATGGCATTCATCTCATCAAAAGTGATCTTGGTTGAAGGTCTTTTTTTTAGCATAGCGAGCATTTCCTGCATTTCTTTTACCTTTTGATCTGCCGGATGGGCATTTTTGATGTATTCCCTCATCATTTCCATCACTCTGGGTTTTAATACCGACCTGCGCGGGTCATCGGGGTGCGCATCTCTTAAAAAGGCGTTTATCTCATAAATGTTTTTACTGCTCATGATGTGGTCGTAATTCTTCATCCTCTTCTGAGAAAATAGAGTGGAGAAAAATAGGAGACTAAAGAGTAAGACTAATTTTTTCATTCTTATATTATTAAGTTAAAAAAAGGAGTATTTTTCTTCGTCTTCGTGTTTTATAGATATCATCTAAGCAAAAATAGTGCAGTTTTACTA
>NZ_JALAHD010000199.1 GCF_022712095.1 Chryseobacterium sp.
ATTACGATCTTAACATTCATCAATGGAATACTTAAATGGTTGTAGTATTTTTGTTTAAAATTAATCAGTTATGGAATTAGGAATAGGAATGTTTGGCGATTTAGCCTACGATCAAAATACAGGAAAGTTTAGAGATGCCGGAGTTAAAATTAAAGAAATTCTTGAGCAGATCAAGTTAATGGATGAGGTAGGATTGGATGTTTTTGCTATGGGAGAACACCACCGTCCAGATTATGCAGTTTCTTCACCGGAAATTGTTTTAGCGGCGGCAGCAAGTACAACAAAGAATATTAAATTGGCAAGCGGTGTTACCGTATTAAGTTCTGCTGAGCCAGTAAAAGTATATGAGGATTTCTCTACCGTAGATTTAATTTCTGACGGAAGAGCAGAAATATTTGTGGGGCGTGGAAGCTTCATTGAATCTTTTCCTCTTTACGGATATTCATTAAATGATTATGAACAATTATTTGAAGAAAAACTGGATCTGTTATTAAAAATCAATAACGAAGAAAATGTAACCTGGTCCGGACAATTACGTGCTCCTATGCAGGATCAGACTGTTTATCCAAGAGCAAAAAATAATGGGAAACTTCCGATATGGATCGCAGTGGGTGGGACTCCTCAATCAGTGCTGAGAGCTGCAAAATTAGGATTACCTTTAATAGTAGCAATTATTGGAGGAATGCCTATCCAGTTTAAAAATCTGATAGAGTTCTATAAGCAGGAATACGAAAAGGCAGGACATGATATGTCACAAATGCAGATTGCTATCCATTCCCACACTTTTGTAAGTGATCAAAAAGAAGTGGTGGATGGTTATTTCGAAAATTATAAATCTCAGATGGACAGAATCGGGGCCACAAGAGGATGGTCTCCTTACACAAGAATGCAATATGATGGCGGTAAAAGTAAAGATGGTGCTTTATTTATCGGAAGCCCGGAAGAAGTAGCAGATAAAATTGCTTATATGAAAGAGATTTTCGGAATTACACGATTTATAGGACATATGGATGTGGGGGATCCGTCTCATGATATTATGATGAAATCTATCGAATTATTTGGTGATAAAGTATTGCCGATTGTTAAATAAAATTTTTCTGAAAAATAGAATCTCCATTGAATTTCAATGGAGATTTTTTATAAGTATTACACTGAGTGACATTTCAGGATGAATTTATTAAGGGATTCTAGGCTTTTGATCTCTTTATTTGAAAAGTATTTACTACCACCTCAGGAGATAGTTACAAAAAGTGATTTTATCTTGTTCTATGTCAAAGAAAAATTCTAATTAATCCTTATTTTTGGAGAAACTGATTTTATGAAAAGCTTATTTTTTTTACTTCTTATAATATGGGGGAATTTTATAAGTGCCCAAGACTTAGGAAAGATAGCACAAGAGATACAAGATGAGGGGATTGAATTATATAGAAGTGAAATGGCAAGTTGGTATGGAACAGATGTATTCAGAGTTAACTATGATAAAATTGAGAATATAGGAGGTTATTTTTCCTATATTGATAACCAAGTGCCTAAATGTTATAAGTTTACCAATTGGGATAGTTATATAGTTGTTTCGAAAAAATATATAAGTATTTGGAATGGAAAATCTAATAAGCTTTTGATTATGAAAGAAAAAGCTTTTAAGAAAATGGCAGAGAATATTGCCGAAAAAGATAACTAAAAGAAAAAATCAGAATAAAATGAACCCTAAATTCAAAGACCCTCTACACGGAAAAAGACTGGATGCTATTCTTGAAGAATTGGTAGAATACTATCAGGGATTTGAAAAATTAGGAGAACAGATTAATATCAGATGTTTTACTGACAATCCGAGTATCAGTTCCTCCTTGAAATTTTTAAGAAAAACACCCTGGGCACGTACTAAAGTTGAAAGTCTTTATTTGTACGTTTTAAGACAGAAAAAGAAAAATGATAAACCACTGCATTGATAAGCGTTTATCATTTATATCTAATCTAAAAATTCTCCTGAAACATAATACCAGCGGTCATGCATTTGCTGAAATACAGAAAACTCATGATGAATCTGTGAATTTCCTTCTTCATCAGTATAATAAGCTTTAAATTCCACGTGATTGAGTGCCGGTGTTCTGACGATTTCCAACCGCGTCCATTGATTAATCTCTCCCCATTCCTGTAAATCTTTTTCATTATGATATTTACGTTTTCCTGGCAATGTAGTTTCCATTAAATACTTTCCGTTGGGAATAGCAAAAGCAGAAAACCTGGAACGCATTAAAGCTTCAGCGGTAGGAGCATATTTCTCACCGGTATGATAAGGTTTACAACATTCTTCGTAAGATTTTCCTGAACAGCATGGACAATTCATTTCTTTTATTTTAATTGAGACCGGCAATATAATAAAAGAAGCATTCTTTTGAATGCTTCTTACTTATTTATTTTCTATTTTGGATAAATACGAATTCTTTTGCAAAGCCGGGACTTATCTTTGACAAATAGTAAATAATTATTATTCTATTTTTTTTGCAATGTAAAATACATAGCCATAGAACTCTTTATACTTGTGGTATATCTCTGCATCCAGGCGTTGAAGAGCTATAAAGTCTTCGGCTGCTTTATTACCTGCATATTTTTCAAGAAATATTTCCTGAGCCTTAATTAGAGGAGTGAAATAATGATCTGTCCAACAGTTGGTTGGGAGAATAAAGGTAGCCACCGGCATATATCCTGCTCTTTGTATTTGGGCTACTTTATTAGATATCGTATTCATTTCAGGGAAATGAGGCATACAATAATTCTCAATTTCTATCGGACGTTTTTCGGTAAACCATGAACTTTCAGTAACCGCAATATAACCTCCCGGCTTTAGAAACTTTCGCCACTCAGTAAGTCCCCGTTCAAAACCTATATTATAAATAGCTCCTTCCGACCAGATCAGGTCCAGTTCTTCATTCTGAAAGGGGAAGTTGTCCATTGAACGGACAATTCCTTTCATTCGGTCTTGAAGATTCAGTTTACGGGCGTTCTCATTGAACCGGTCGATAAATGGTGGGAAAAGATCAAATCCAGTAATATGTCCCGGAGCATTCTGGGTCAGCACTATAGTCTGACCTCCCGTACCGCAGCCAATGTCTGCGATAAGGGATTGATCCGTAAGATTATCTATAAAACTTAATGCTTTTAGGGTAACCTCAGGACTTCCTGGTCCTTGACGCTCTGTATGTAAAAAGAACTCACAAATTAAATTAAAATCAAACTCATGAATAGTTGTAATATTTTCGTTACTCATTATTGTAAGGTATAAAGTATACATGGAAGCACAACAATGCTTTTGTCATCGTATACGGTTAAAAAAATTAAAATGATAACAGCTCTCAAAAAGAAATCAAGAGCAAAACTAAAGAGACAATCTATACAATTTATACAGATCGTTTACTAAACTAAGTTCGATTTAAGTTTATTTGTCATAGGATAAATATACGAAATATTTTGCTGGGATAAAAATGACTTTTACTTTCTCATAAAAATTTTTAATTCTCTTACATAAAAAGAGAGGGAAATTTCCCTCTCTTTTCAATATTATATTGACCAATTATTTTATAAATCCTCTGTTTCTCAATAAAGGTTTAATATCCGGGTCGTGTCCTGTAAAATCTCTGAATGCCTGGTTGAGGTCTACAGAGTTTCCTACGGATAAAATCAGTTTTCTGAAACGGTCACCGTTTTCCCTTGTAAGTCCGCCATTATTTTTGATCCATTCCCATGCATCATTATCCAGTGTTTCAGACCACAGGTAGGCGTAGTATCCAGCAGAGTAACCACCTCCCCAAATATGAGCGAAATAGGGAGTATGATATCTTGGAGGGACGGTTGATAATGTAAAACCGTGTTTAGCTAAAGATTGTTTCTCAAAATCTAAAACAGGAATCAATTGACTCTCATTGGTCACCGTATGCCAATCCATATCCAATGCAGCTGCAGAAACTAATTCTGTTGTCATATACCCTTGATTGAAAGTAGAAGCTTTTTTAATTTTATCTACCAGAGCCTGAGGAATAGACTGCTTAGTTTCATAATGAACAGCGTAGTTTTTCAGAATAACCGGATCCAAAGCCCAGTGTTCATTAATCTGAGACGGAAATTCTACAAAGTCTCTCGGAACGTTGGTTCCGGAAAGAGATGGATATTTCTGGCTTGCAAACATTCCATGGATAGAATGTCCGAACTCATGAAACATCGTGGAAACATCATCATAGCTTATTAAAGAAGGTTTTCCCGGTGCTGGTTTCTGATAATTAAAACAGTTTACGATAACGGGTTTTGTCCCCAGAAGATAAGATTGCTCTACATAGTTGCTCATCCATGCTCCGCCGCTTTTGGAATCTCTTGTATAAAAATCAAGATAATAAATAGCAATAGATTTTCCATCATGATCAAAAACTTCATAAGCTACTACATCAGGATGATAAACCGGAAGGTCGCTTCTTTTCTTAAATGTGATTCCATAGAACTTTTCAGCAGCATAGAAAACCCCTTTTTCTAAAACTGTTGTTACCTCAAAATAAGGTTTAATCTGATTTTCATCCAGATCATATTTAGCCTTTCTTACCTGTTCAGCATAGAAATTCCAGTCCCATGGCTCAACTTTGAAGCCGCCTTTCTGCTGATCAATTAAGTCTTGTATATCTTTTGCTTCACGGCCTGCAGTTTCTACAGCTGGAGCGGCAATCTGGTTCATAAGTTTGATAGCAGCGTCAGGTGTTTTTGCCATTTGATCCTGCAGTTTCCATTCAGCAAAACTTTTCTTTCCTAAGATCTGGGCTTTTTTTAATCTTAGTGCTGCTAATTTTTCAATAGTTTCCCTCGTATCATTTCCATCACCTTTTTCAGCTCTTAACCAGGACGCTTTGAAAAGTTTTTCTCTTGTAGCCCTGTTTTTGAGATTTTGCAGAACAGGCTGCTGAGTAGTGTTCTGCAATGCTAAAAGATATTTGCCGGGCTGTCCTGCATTTTTAGCATCGGTAGCTGCCGCTGCAATTTCGTCTGGGCTAAGTCCGTCAAGCTCTTTTGCATCAGTGAAGAAAACCCCGCCTTGTTTTCTTGCTTCCAGTAGTTTATTAGAATATTGAGTGGAAAGAGACGCTAATTCCTGATTAACCTGTTTCAGCTTTTCTTTATCTGTAGAAGATAAATTAGCACCGGCAATTTCAAAATTTTGCTTATAATACTGCAGAAGCTTTTTACTTTCAGCATCAAGTCTGTCTTCTTTTATAGCTTTGATTCTTTTATAAAGATTATCATTCAGGAACATCTTATCCGAATGAGCAGCGAAAATTGGAGCATATTCTTCATCCAGTGCCTGTAAAGTAGGGTTGGTGTCTGCACTTGTCAGGTTTGAGAATACAATAACCGCTCTCTTTAATACTTCACCACTTTTCTCTAAAGCAACAATAGTGTTCTCAAAATTGGGAGCATCAGGATTATTGGCAATCTTTATTATTTCAGCATCATGTTGTTTCAGTCCGAAATCGAATGCAGGTTTAAAGTGTTCATTTTTTATTTTATCAAACTCAGGCGCTTCATATTGAAGCTTGCTTTTCTTCATAAAGGGGTTTGACGACAAAGAAGGATCAATATTCTGAACTTCCTGTTGAGTATCTTTTGTTTTCATTGTTGTACAAGAGTAGTTAAATGCCAAGGCAGAAATTAATAATACTGATGAAATATTTTTCATAAATTAGTTGTTATTAAAATATAAAGATATTAAAACTTAACGTATAAAAGCAGTAAACATGAGATCTACAACCATTTTTATTTTTTCAGCCTTTGTGTTATTGTCTTCATGCAAAGAGAAGCATGAAAGGAGTGACAAGAAAAGTGACTGGGTATCAAAAGTTACCAATAAAGATAATGGCCCCGAACGTCAAAAAGAATACAGTGGAAATTTTGATGAAATTGAAGTTTCCCAAGCAATAGACGCGGAAGTTATAAAATCAGAAACAGAAAGAGTTGTTGTTTCTGCTCCTGAAAACATTATCAATGAAATTTTAATTGATAATGAGGGGGGAAAACTACATATTCATTATAAACCGGGAATCAGGGTAATGAATAGCAGCAGAGTGACAGCGAAGATATATGCTAAAGACTTTACTAAACTAAAGGCCAGTTCTGCCGCTAAAATCAAAGTAAAAGATCAGTTCACGCAGGAAAAGACCGATATTGAAGTTTCAAGTGCAGGAAGTATATCCGGGCATCTTGAAGCCAATGAATTGGATATTAATGTGAGCAGCAGCAGTAGTTTTGAAGGGAAAATATGGGCTGTAGATTTAGATATTGAAGCTTCTTCCGCAGCAAGTGTTATTATATCCGGAAAATCTAAAAATGCAGATCTGAGCGCTTCATCAGGAAGTACTATTTCAGCAAAAGAGGTTATGGTCGATAATGTAAAAGCAGACGCATCGAGTGGAAGTAATATAGTAATAAGCGCAACTTCAAAGGTAGAAGCTAAGGCTTCTTCAGGAGGAAGTGTTAAAGTCAACAAAAAAGGAGATGTGACTACCATCCATAAACAAGAGAGTAGTGGAGGAAGCATAAGCATTCAATAATTAAAATAAAAAAATCGACTTTCTTTGAAAGTCGATTTTTATTTGGTTTTTATTTTGTCCCTGAAACCACTCTGCCATTAAGAGGCTGAATAGGTCTGTTATTGCTCTTTGGAAGATGATTGGCTATGTCCTTGATTTCATCCTCTGTCATTTCAATTGGCGTTTTGAAAAGAATCCATGTTACATTGTCTGAGCATGGTGGGGTAGTAAGAGATCCTGAATAGGTATAATAGGCTTTGTTATGAGGAAACATTTTTTCAGGATTAAAGATAATATCGGTATCTTCTTTTCCGTTTTTAGCTAAGTTTTTAAATACTTTCAGTTTTTCAAAATAGGAGTTTTCCAAACCTTCTTTAGCCATAACTCCAATCACAAGAACGGATCCGTCTAGGGCTTTATGTACAAAATGTAATTCCAGAGGGTAACGTATTCCGTCTACAGTGTGTTCAGATTCTTCATGAGCATGGAACTGAAGCAAAAAATACTTTTTGTTATTATGAGTAACATAATTTCCTTCATTAAAATCAAATTGTAAAGTGTGCCCGTTATCTATAATATCTTTTACGTCTCCGGTATCATAATGGAATTCCATTTTTGTCGCTTTCTTAGCTATTACAGCTGAAGTAGGAATGTTGATCGGAGACTGAGCCTTACTTTTATTACATTTTTCATTGCCTTCAGTTTCTCCCCAATGCTCGGGAGATTCACTGCCTTCATATCCCCAGTGATGTTGGGCATCTGCCAACCCCAGAGTAAAAAGGGATAGAGTAAAGAATAATTTTTTCATTAAATGGTTTAGATTTGAGAATTGTTTTATCAGTGATATTTAAGGTCTGATTGTGAACAATCCGCATTATTCTAGTTGATGGTCTAGTATAATGATTTTACAAAATTACCATTTCATGAGCGGGATATAATAGAAGAATAATTGATTTATTATATCAAAAAAATGAGCCTGTTAAAGTTTTTTTTCAGAAAATAGAAATTATAAGAATTAATTATCGTTTTCTTCTTCATTAATTAAAGAATCATCCGAGTTATTTGAATCAAAATTTAAATTATCATAGGCTAGGAGTTCTTCTTCTCTTTGAAGGATCTCTTTAGTTGTAAACAGAGCAAAATCATTATCTTCTTTACGGATTTTAGCTAGTTTTCTTACTGAAGCTTTATCAATAGCCATGAATCTTTGTCCCAGACGTCTTGCTGCGTATTTTCTCATACCAGTTTCATGGAGTACATCTACTGCCATGTCTACGGCGGTCCCTAATGTTTCACGATATATATTTTCAATACCATTATTGAGGTAGTCGTAGGCATCAATTCTGCTTTTTGCTCTTACAAATATTTTAACATCAGGGTATTGTTCCCGGACTACTTCTGCAATAAATTTATTGTCATCAGGATCATCAAGACAAAGAACCAGTATTTCGGCATCTTCTATTCCTGCAGCCCGCAGAATCGGAATTCGGGTTGCATCACCATAATAAACTTTAAAACCGTAGCTTCTCAACAGTTTTACACGGTCAGAATCTCTGTCAAGAACTGTTGCCGAAATTTTGTTGGCTTTTAATAATCTCCCCACTGTACTTCCGAAATGCCCGAACCCTACAATAATAATTTTCTTTTGCTGAATTTCATCATCAAGAATATTAAAGTCACTTTTTTCTTCACCGGGCTTCTGTTTGATAAATTTAGGAGTAATGAACTTGTCATTAATAATGAGAAGGAATGGTGTAATACACATGGTGATAGCAGTCACAGCCATCATCTGAGCATTGAGTTCAGGGCTTAAAAGGTACAGATTAGAAGCAAAATTAATCAGTACAAAGGCAAATTCTCCCACTTGAGAAAGGGCGAAAGCATAAAACAAACTTTGAGGTGTATCTATTCTGAAAAATTTTCCGATTGCATACAGCACTATGAATTTGACTATTAAAACTGCAAAAACAGTGCTGAAAATAAATAGCGGGTCACTTTGAATGATATTAAAATTCAGAGTGGAGCCTACACTTACAAAAAAAACAGCGAGTAATAGCCCTTTAAAAGGATCGATCTGGGCTTCCAGTTCATGCTGAAACTCACTATTGGCAAGCATAACACCTGCTAAGAAAGCTCCTAATGCAGGCGATAAGCCAATCGCAACCATTAGCTCTGAAACTCCTATTACGAGAAATAATGAGGAAGCAGTAAGGAGCTCTGTCATTCCAGATTTAGAAACATATCTCAAAAAAGGAACAAAAACATATTTACCCAATAAAATGAGAATAGTAACCCCTAAAATTACAGTTCCGGCCTGTAACCATTCAGGAAGTTTCTGAATAAGGATCTGTATTTCATTGTCATGATGTCTCGATTTATAATTAGCAATAATTGGTAAAAGAGCCAGAATGGGAATGACTGCGATATCCTGAAACAGTAGTGTGGCAAAAGAGGCTTCTCCTGCTGTGGTCTTTAAATTATTCTTTTCCTGCAGGGTTTGGAGAACAATGGCTGTAGATGATAAGGCAAAACACATGGCTATGGCAATAGCTTTATCTACTTTCCAACCGAATGTAACAAAGATCATGAACAGTAAGGCAATCGTAAGAAGCATTTGGGTAAATCCCAATCCCACAATTTTTTTTCGCATGTCCCAAAATTTTCTGGGTTCAAGCTCCAATCCTACCAGAAATAAAAGCATAATAACTCCAAACTCACTGGCATGCATGATATCATTAACATCTTTTCCTGTAAGTTTAAGAACATAGGGACCAATAAGAATCCCTCCTGCAATATATCCTATAACAGAACTTAAACCTAATTTTCTCGCCAGTGGTACCATAATAATAGCAACACCTAAAAAGATCAGGGTATTCATCGCTAAAGTAGACTCCATATGCTTTATTGACTGAGAAGTTCCACAAATTCTTTTTTATGGACTATGATTTCTTTTTTAGTTAATTTGTTGGCTTCGTAAACGATTTTGATATTCTTGATCCGGGCTTTAAAGACATTCAGACAGACGATTAAACCACTTATGATCTCTTCAATGGTATATCGATAAGTTCCTGTTTTGCTGAAGGACCTCTCTTTTCCTCCGGTGGTAACAAGGATATAAACTTCCTTGCCTTCCAATGGGTTTTCTTCATCTTCTTTCAGCCAATCCCGGTCAAATACTTCATCAATCCATAAACGGAGAAGAGGTGGTACTCCAAACCAGATAATAGGAAACTGAAAAATAAATCGATCATAATCTTTCAGGCGTTTTCTTTCCCTGAATGCTGCAATGTGAAAATCAGGATACTCCTCATAGAGATCTCTGAGAGTAAAATGCTGATGTCGAACATAGAAATTAATCAATTCTACATTAGAATTGGAATGCTCAAGATAAGGGTGTGCAAAAATCACCAGCGTCTTTTTCATAACCCGTTTTTAGTAAATTTAATGAAAAATAATGGAAAAATCCTATTATTATGCCTCTTTTATTAATTTATTAATATTGAAATGAGTGTATTTTATTAAATGGGATAAGTAAAAAGCGGAAATTAGTATTTTTAAATAAAAAATAATCGACCATTTATTCTATGATCGATTAGATATTCTTTAGTATTTATTTTTACCATCCGCCTGAGGCTCCTCCACCTCCAAAGCTTCCGCCGCCACCGAATCCGCCAAATCCACCTCCTGAGCTTCCGCCACCGAAACCTCCACCAAATCCACCTCCAAAGCTGCCAGGAAAGGGGAAGAATCCCCCCGGATAATTTCTGCGTCCTCTGCGGGAAATAATAACATCATCATCGTCATCATTTCCATGTCCGCCACCTCTGTTACTGAATAAGATGATCAGTATGATAAAAATGATAAAAGCAATTAGAATGGTTTTAGAAAGACTGAGGCTTCCGGAATCATTGTATTGATCATTGATAGGCTTAAATTTCCCCTGTACGGCTTCCATAATAGAGGAAGTTCCACGGTTAATTCCCTCATACCACAGGCCTTGCTTAAAGTTCGGAGCCACAATATAGTCAATGATCTGTCCCGCAACAGATGCCGTTAAATATTGCTCCACGGCTCTACCTTGCTGGATAGAAATGGTTTTGTCTTCTGTGGCAATGAGGAAAACGATTCCATTATCTACACCTTTTTGACCAATTCCCCATTCCTGCCCAAACATGGTAGCCAGAAAATTAATGTCCTGTCCTTTTGTGGAAGGAATAATGATCACCTCAATTTGCGTAGAAGTAGAATCTGCAAACTTGATGAGTTTATCATTAAGAGCACTTTTTTCCTGTTGTGAAAGTAATCCTGCTTCATCATACACCGGATATAAAACAGCAGGTTTTTTAGGAATGGTATACTGTGCTGATACAAAGTTGTAAAAGCAGATAAATAAAAATAAAAACGGTATTTTAAGAGAATGTAATCTCATTAGGAAGTTCATTGTTGTTTTCCCCGGTTACAGGAAAATGTTTTTTCAGTTCTAGACCTGTTTCCAGAATGGCACTTTTCAATGCTTTATAATAATTACCTTTTGCAAATTCTGAAGTAATATAATCGTGCAAATGATCCCAGTAAGACTGATGTACTTTTTCATGTATTCCTACATCACCAATAATGGTAAGGTATTTTTTTTCGAAATTAACATGGAAAAGAACTGCATTTCTTTCTGCTGTTTTACCCATACAGAGTTCTCTGAAAACTTCAAATGCTGTTTCCGCATTGTGGTCCTCAGTCGTAGAATCTATATGCACTCTGATCTCTCCGGTAGAATGTTCTTCTGCTGACTGAATGGCTTCCACAAGGGAAGCCATCTGTTGATCTGTAAGAAAATGATTGTTCATTATTCAGAGAAAACTTCTGGTGCCTTATTTGCGCCTGCATCAGCTTTGAATAAAGGCTTTTCTTTAAAATTAGTAAAGTTGGCCAAAATATTATTGGGGAACTGTTTGATCATGGTGTTGTACCCCTTAACTGCATCATTGTAATAAACGGTTTCAGTTCTGATGCTGTTTTCAATAGCGATATATTCTCTTTGGAAATTGATATACTGCTGGTCAGCTTTAAGGTTAGGATATTGTTCTACAACAGCCATTAACCGGCTTAAAGCTCCTGATAATTCTCCCTGAGCAGCCTGGAATTTTGCCATATCCTGTTCCGTAACATTTGTAGGATCGATGGTCACAGAAGTAGCTTTTGATCTGGCTTCGATAACTTTGGTTAAAGTTTCCTGCTCAAATTTAGAGTAAGATTTTACGGTTCTTTCCAGATTAGGAATCAGATTGGCTCTTTTCTGGTAAACAGTCTCTACATTAGACCATTTTGCATCTACATCCTGTTCTTTAGCTACAAAGTTATTATATCCGCTTTTACCCCAAAAGAAAATAATAACGACAATAACGACAAGGGCAATGCCAATGGTTCCGGCACTGAAACATCCTTTATTTTTCATAGTTTACTTTTTTAAATTTTATTGTGCTAACTCAAATATACAAATTATGTGCTAATTTTGTAAAAATTTATTTTGATGACAACAATTGTGGTGGCAATGGGAGAGAATAATGAAATTGGTTCTAATAACCGGTTACTTTGGCATCTTCCCACGGATTTGAAACATTTTAAAGAGCTTACTTCAGGACATCCCATTATTATGGGAAGAAAGACCTATGAAAGTATAGGGAAACCTCTCCCTAACCGTACTAATATTGTTGTTTCAAGAAAAAAAGACTGGTTTGAAGAAGGGATTCTGATCGTAGGAAGTATAAAGGAAGCTTTAAAATTTGCTAAAAAAATAGATGAAAAGGTTTTTGTGATCGGAGGCGGAAATATATATGAACAGACTATCGACTTAGTAGACAGGCTGGAAGTTACTGTTGTAAAGGCGAATCTTGAGGCAGATACATTCTTTCCTAAAATTGATGAGAAGACTTGGGTAAAGGTGAATGAGGTTTGCCATGAGAAGGATGAGAAAAATCCTTATGATTTTTGTTTTCAAACATTTGAAAGAAAGCTTTAAATCTGATTTGTAATTTTTATCTTTGCACTTCTAAATTTTAATAATGAATAAATACATAAAACTTGTAGTTGCGGCACTTCTTATTATTGGAGGAGGCTATATGATGTTCTTTACAAGAAGCCTTGGATGGGGGATTGTAATTTTCCTTTTGGCAGCTATTCCTATTTTCCTTTTCTTTAAAAACGAAAATATGTTGTTGGCATTCTGGCAGTTAAGAAAACAGAATATGGAAAAAGCATCTAAATTTTTGAATAATATTACGGATTATAAAAGTCAGCTTCACAAATCTCAGTATGGATATTACCATTATTTACAGGGGTTAACGCTAGCTCAGGATAATCCTGCTAAAGTAGAGCCGCTGATGAAAAAAGCTCTGGAATATGGATTGAATATGAAACATGACAGGGCAATGGCTACTCTAAATCTTGCAGCAGTAGCTATTTCTAAAGGAAGAAGACAGGAAGGTCAAAAATTACTGGAAGAAGCTAAAAGGCTAGACAGTGCGGGGATGATGACGGATCAGATCAAGATGATGAAAGATCAGCTGAAAATGCCTTCTATGCAAAAGCATATGCATAATCCAAACATGAGACAAAGAGGAAAATTCTTTTAAAAATAAAAATAAAAAGTCCTGTGGAACTCCACAGGACTTTTTGTATGTTACATTTCAGCATTATTCTGATTATATCCATAAAACCTTGGGATCTGCCAGTGGTATTTTACGGCAAGGGTCCTTATGGCAACAATCAGCAGTATAGTGAATATTTGTACAAAAGTATAGGACAGATTAGTATAATGGGTCATTAATAAAAATGCCGACCCGCCTACAATACATGCTGTTGCATAAATTTCCTGCCTGAATATCAGAGGAATTCTATTGAGTAAAATATCCCTGATGATTCCTCCGAAGCACCCTGTTATAGTCCCTAATCCAATACAGATAAGAGGATGGATACCCACATGTAATCCTTTTTGAATCCCGATAATGGTAAACAGCCCTAGTCCGAAGCTGTCGAAAATGAATAAGGTTACTTTAAAGTTTTTTTCAATAGATTTAAAGATCATTGAGAAGATACTGGTTAGCAGGATCAATCCGCACATAAGCAAATCGTGCATCCAGAAAACAGGAACATCCAATAATAAATCCCTTACGGTTCCTCCTCCCACAGAAGTTATAAAAGCAATAATAAGTACACCAAAAGGATCAAGACGTTTTTGCATAGCAGCAAAACTTCCTGACATGGAAAAGGAAATGGTTCCTAATATTTCTATGGCGAAATTGAATTGTTCGTGCATTATATGTATGAATGATAAATGGGTATGTTAATGATTTTTCTTACAGGCAAATATTCTACCATTTATCTTACCTAAATTATTTTTTTGCTAATTCTACTCTTACGGATTCAGGAACGAGAAGTTCATACTCACCTCCATGGGTAATGATTTCTCTTACAATACTGCTGCTTATAAAAGATTTTCCTGATGAAGTCAATAAAAAAACTGTTTCCAGTTTTTTATGAGCCAAAGTCCTGTTGGTATGGGCTATTGCTTTTTCAAATTCAAAATCCGCCGGGTTTCTTAATCCTCTGATGATGTACTGAGCGTTTTTGTTAAAGCAATAATCAACGGTTAACCCTTCAAAATAATCAACTTCTACATTAGGGAATTCCGCTAAGGAGTTTTTAATGAATTCCATTCTTTTTTCCAGAGGAAACATATATTTTTTCTGGGAATTTTGCCCGATGGCGATAATGAGTTTATCAAAAAGAGGTGCCGCTCTTTCTATAATATCATAATGTCCTAAAGTGATGGGATCGAAAGATCCCGGAAAAACAGCAATTCTCATAGTTACTTCTTTTTTTTGGCTAGTGCTTTTTCAACTTCGTTTCCGCACAGGTCTTTTATAGATATACCATAGATTTTTGCCTGTTGAGGTAGTATGCTTGCAGGAGAGAATCCAGGATTGGTATTCATTTCCAACATATAAGGGATTCCATCCATTAATATGTATTCACTGCGGGAAAAACCACTCATTCCAAGAGAATTGTAAGCTTTTTTTGCTATTTCTTCCACTCTGATTCTTGTTTCGTCATCGATCCTTGCAGGAGTGATCTCTTCTGAGGCTCCTTCATATTTGGCTTCATAATCAAAGAATTCATTTTGAGGAACAATTTCTGTAATTCCCAGAACAATAGTTTCTCCTTTATAATCGATAACACCTACGGAAACTTCCATTCCGTTTAAAAAGCTTTCAATAAGGATTTCGTTATCTTCCTTAAATGCTATTTCTGTGGCTGCTTTTAATTCTGATTTTTCTTTTACTTTGGAAATTCCAAGGGAAGAGCCTGACTGATTGGGTTTTACAAAAACAGGAAGCCCAAGTTGGCTGATAATCTCATCTTCATTAATACTTTCTCCCTTTCTTAAGTAAATACTTTTCGCAGAAGGGATTCCATATTTTGATAATACGGCTAATGTATCTTTTTTATTAAATGTCAAAGCACTCTGGTAGAAATCACATCCGGTATAAGCTTGTCCTATGGCATCCCAATAGGCCTGCAGGATTCCGTTTTCACCGGGTGTTCCGTGGATAATATTAAAGCATACATCGAAATTTAACTTTTCATTGTTTGCTAATTCAATGGAAAAGTCACCTCTATTGATGGTATGTTTTTGTTCATTCTCATCTAAAAAATACCATTCATCTTTAAGAATAACGACTTTGTATACATTATAAACATCCCTATCCAGGGAATCGTAAATTAATTGACCGCTTTTCAATGAAACAACATATTCGTCAGAATAGCCTCCCATTACTACGGCAACATGTTTTTTGCTCATAATTACAGATATCAATTCACGCAAATTTAATCATTTTATATAATGCAGTAAGTGAAATTGATAATTTTTAAACTGAAAACCGAAAACTCATCAATATCAAACTACATTCTAAAATTATTAATTATATTTGCCATGTAATTCAAGTAATTTAAAGTATGCTTAAATCACTTTTCAATTGGAAAGTTTTAGTAAATTTAGTACTGGCGATCGCAGTTTTTGTGGGGTTGGTATGGCTGACATTTCGTTGGCTGGAATATCATACTAATCATGGGCAGGAGATCCCGGTTCCTAACGTAGTTAATAAGTCAGTATATGATGCTATAAAAATATTGGATGATGCAGGACTGGAATATGAAGTGGACAGTTTTAAATATGATCCGAAATACAGACCTTTCCAGGTTCTTCAGGTATATCCTTCACCAGGATCCCGTGTAAAAGACGGAAGAGCTATTCAGCTTAAAGTAAATCCCAGAACTTGGGCGAAAGTGGAAGTTCCGGATGTGATTAATAAATATGCAGGACTGGCTTTCCAAAGACTGGATCAGGTAGGATTAAAAGTAGGGGATACTATTTTTGAGCCGAGTATTCAAAAAGATGCAGTATTAAGAATCATATATAAAGGTAATGCTGTAAAACCAAGAACCAAATTACCGAGATTCTCGATTGTAGATGTGGTAATCGGTTCAGGGCCTATGAGGAATATCTCTATTCCGAATGTGGTAGGATTAACCGTGAAGGAGGCCAGAGCAGTAATTGCAAGAAGCATGTTTGAAGTTGGATTGGTGGAGCACGAAGACGGTGGAAAGGATGAATCCGATATTATTTATTATCAGGATCCGGCTTCAGGAGATGTGAGAGATCAGGGAATGCAGATGGATCTTTGGGCAAGTAAGAGAACACCAGCAGAGTTAAGCGCTAAAATAGAACAGCTGAATTCTATATACCGTATGAAAGTAGATTCTTCTCTTCCTCCGGTACATTATGACGAAGTACCGACTTATAATGAACCTGTTTACGAGTCTGCACCGGTACCAGCTCCGGCAGCTCCTAAAAAGGAAGCTCCCAAAGAGCCCGTGAAAACCGAGACGAAACCGGCAACTGCTGCTGCGGAAAAGCCTAAGACAGAAACTAAACCCAAAGCTTCTGCTGTAAGTAATAAACCTGCTGCTACAGGCGGCAGTTCCAATACAGGAAGTAATAAAACAACAACTACCACACAGCCGGCTCAGAAGCCGAAAGCTAAAAAAGTAGTTGTAGAGTAAACTCTTATACAATAAAAATAAAAGGCTTCAACTTTATATAATGTTGAAGCCTTTTATGTAAAAAATATAATACGGTAATGACAGAAGATAACGAAGATTTTTTAGATGAAGAATTATTGAATTCCGAAACTATCGATATTGATGAGGAAAACAAAGGCTTATACGAACATCTTAATATAACGGTTGACAGTAAGCAGGAACCTTTGAGAATAGATAAGTTTCTGTTGATTTACAGACAGAATTCTTCCAGAAATAAAATTTCCCAGACGTGCAGAGCGGGGAATGTTATTGTCAATGGCAGTCCTGTAAAACAGAATTACCGTGTTAAACCCGGAGACCAGATATCGGTCTTATTAACTCACCCGCCTAGAGAGAATGTCATTATTCCTCAGGATATTCCTATTAATATAGTATACGAAGATGATGATCTTGTCGTTGTAGATAAAGAGGCCGGAATGGTTGTGCATCCGGGATTTGGAAATTGGGATGGCACATTAGTCAATGCCTTGGCTTTTCACTTTGAAAAGAATGGACAGAAGTCGGATTTGGATAGAGTGGGCCTTGTTCATAGGATAGATAAAGATACTTCGGGATTACTTGTTATTGCGAAGAACGAATATGCGCTAAGCTTTTTAGCTAAGCAGTTTTTTGAACGGACGACCAAAAGGCTTTATTGGGCTTTTGTTTGGGGAAATGTACAGGATGATGAAGGAACTATAAGAGGTCATATAGGAAGGCATCCTAAAAACAGAATGCAGATGTCCGTATATGAAGACGGAAGCCAGGGAAAACATGCTGTAACGCATTATAAAGTGTTGGAAAGGTTTAAATATATGACATGGGTGGAATGCAAACTGGAAACAGGAAGAACCCATCAGATCAGAGCGCATTTTAAACATATTGGTCATACACTGTTTAATGATGAAAGATATGAAGGACATATAGCGTTGAGAGGAGTTAATCTGCCTAAGTATAAGCAGTTTATAAAAAATGTTTTTGAAATTTTACCAAGACATGCCCTACATGCCCATACCTTAGGATTTGTGCATCCCACTACAAAGGAGGAATTATATTTTGAGAGCCCAATGCCTCAAGATATGGCGGATGCCGTAAAAAAATGGAGAAATTATTTAGAAAACTAAAAATATATTGAGAATTTTTTTATATTTGTTGAATTGAAATCAAGATTTGTTATGAGAAAACTATATGCTATCGTGTGTTTGGCTCTTTTGTCAAATGCATACAAAGCACAAGAATCACTACCATATTATCAGCAATATCTTTTGGATGGTGATTTCCTGTTCAATCCGGCGCAATCCGGAAAAACCGATGATGTACAGCTTAATCTCAATTATCAACAACAATTTTCAAAGTTTAGCGAGTCCCCAAATGTACAGTCTATAGGAATTAATGCTAATATTTTCGATAGAGTAGGTGCAGGTATTTCTGTTTTCAGAGACAGTAACGGTCCTATTTCGGCAGGTGGTATTACAGCGGGAGCTTCTTACTTTATTCCTCTAAGTAGTGAAGGGGAAAGAAAAGATCAGTTTTCTTTTGGTACAAGTGTGAACTTCTACAATATGAATTTTGATTATTCAAAAATTAATACAGAAGACGGATACGATCCATTACTACAAGGTAATGAAAGTAATATCTTTATGGTGTATGCTAATTTCGGTTTGGCTGCAACGTACAGAAATCTCTTCGGGGGTGTATCGGTTAATGATATTGCTTTAAGTAATGACGAATCTATTGTTAATAACTATGAGCCTTCTCCTATTAAGTTCTTTTTAAATTTAGGGTATGACTGGCATTTTGCAGACAATATGTTCGTAACTCCTTCCGTATTGGTGAACTTGAATACCAACTCAACAAGAATGGTTGATTACAACTTGGTAGCTACTTTCTTTAATGATTTTAATTCATTCTCTGCAGGGGTGAGCTATAGAGCAGTTCAGAACAGATTTGATAATCAGCAGTTGAGTATCTCCCCGATTATAAAAGTTAAATTTAATAAATTTATGATTGGTGCTACTTATAACCTTGGGTTATCTGATATTCAGGATTATGGCGGAAACAGTTTCATGATCTCTATGGGATATAATTTTGATAACTTTATTAATCGTAGAGGATTTAGATATTAATATGATTTAAATTAAATAAATTTGAGCTCTGATTTTTTCAGGGCTTTTTTTATGATTTATATTCACATTCCATTCTGTAAGCAAAAGTGCAGTTATTGTAATTTTCATTTTTCAACATCTTTAGATTTCAAAGATGAAATGCTGGCTGCCATAAAGAAGGAGATCGGGCATCGGAAATCGGAACTGCAAAATAAAATGTTACAATCTTTATATCTCGGAGGAGGTACGCCTTCTATTCTGAACGCTGGGGAAATCAATCAGCTTATCGATGAGGTATTGAAATATTTCAGTTTTGAAAAGGATATTGAAATTACTCTGGAAGCGAATCCGGATGATCTCGATAAGAGCTTTTTAAAAGAGCTATCTCATTCTCCGGTCAATCGTTTATCCATTGGAACCCAGAGTTTTTTTGATGAAGATTTAAAACTGATGAACAGAGCTCATAATGCTTCAGAAGCAGAAGGCTCTATTAAGAGAGCTCAGGATTTTGGTTTTGAAAATTTAAGCATTGATCTGATCTACGGTTCGCCCACTTCCAATATGGAAATATGGAAAGAGAATTTAAATAAAACGATTGCCCTAGAAGTCCCTCATATTTCTTCTTATGCACTCACTGTAGAGCCCAGGACAGCTTTAAACAACTGGATTGCAAAAGGAAAGGTAAGTACACCTAAAGAAGAGGAACAGAATCGGGAATTTTATTATATGTCAGACTTTCTGAAAGATCATGGATTTGACCATTATGAGATTTCCAATTTTGCTAAACCGGGATTTTACTCTAGGCATAATTCTGCTTATTGGAAGTATAAAGAGTATCTGGGGATAGGCCCTTCTGCCCACTCTTACAATGGATTTGAGAAGAGAAGCTGGAATGTAGCCAATAACCAGCAGTATATAAAGAAGCTGAATGCTAATGTGTCGGCTCATGAAACAGAAGTTCTTTCCGAACAAGATCAGTTTAATGAAATGATTATGATCGGATTAAGGACTATTTGGGGTGTTGACATGAAAGATTTGAGGGAAAAATTTTCTAAAGAGATTTATGAAAGAATTGTGGCTGAAATTCGGCCTAAGATGGAAGAAGGCATCCTGGAAATAGATAAAGATCATCTTAAAATTCCTGAGAAGCATTGGTTTTTGGCGGATGGGATTGCTTCTGACCTGTTTATTGTATAAGTGAGCTTTTTATTACTATAATGATATACCCAGTAACTTATAAATTTCCTGAGTGCCTTTTGTCGTAATAATCAGCTCTCTTGAAAATTGAACTTTCCTGAACCAATTTTTAAAAATCATTTTTTCTAATAAATCAGCACCAAGTTTACCTGCTAAATGCGGACGGCGTTCTGACCAATCCAGACAATATCTTGTTAATGGGCGACGAATGTCTTTATAATCACTTTGTTTAATATCCAGCTGCTGTAACCAGTCCCATCCTCTTGTAGTGACCCTATATTGTTTTTCTTCTTTTTCCAGATATCCTTTGCTTTCCATTATATCCACAATCTGGCATCCTACATAACCAGCTAAGTGATCATAGCAAGTTCTGCAATATTTTATACCTGCAGGTTTTATATTGTCAGTTTTTACCGGTGAACTTACTTTTGATAATTGCGCTAGTGCTTCAACGGCGTAAGCAACATCAGCGTGTGAAAAATTATAGTAACGATGGCGGCCTTGAACTTCAACCTTTAAAATTTCGGAAGCCAATAATTTGGAAAGGTGATTGCTTGCAGAGGTGGTCGAAATATTAGCGAAAGCAGCCAATTCACTTGCAGTATAGGCTTTTCCATCAAGTAATGACCACAATATTTTCGCTCTTGAGGGCTCACCAATCAAAGCAGTAATTTTTGAAAATTGATCTATAGCATCCATACTTCATTCTTAAATGAAATGTAAAGGTAATAAATACAATAATTTTATCTCCACAAATTAAATAATATGATAGTCGTAATTTTTGAAGCGTACCCAGCAATGGGAAAATGGGATGTATACCTTGATTTAGCAGCTGCATTAAAGCCAGAATTAGGTAAAATAAAAGGATTTATGTCAATTGAAAGATTTCAAAGTGTAAGTAATCCCGATAAAGTTTTATCCCTTTCGTTCTGGGAAGATGAAGAAAGTATCGAAAAATGGCGTAATATGAGACTTCACAGGCAGGCCCAGATAGAAGGAAGGGAAGCTGTTTTTAATAATTATAAATTGAGAGTAGCCACGGTGATCAGAGACTATGGAATGACAGAAAGAGAGCAGGCTCCGCAGGATAGTAAGATAATTCAAAATCAAAAAGATATTTAAATGAAAGATCTGGAAATTATTTTAAAAAACAGAGAAGGGCAATTGGCTTTAATGGGAGAAACTCTTGGGGAAAATAAAATTAGCATTGAGGGAGGAGGTGTGTTTGGGAATGGGGACAAGGCAATAGCTCATTTTTTAGTCTCAGAAGCGGAAAGAGCTGTAGAAATATTAGCAGAAGTTGGTATAAAAGTTTCAAAAATCAATGATGTAATTATTCAAAAACTCCGACAAGATATGCCGGGACAACTGGGAATGTTTTGCAGACAACTGGCAGATGATAATGTCAATATTCTTGTACAGTATAGTGACCATTCAAATCAACTTATTATTGTGCCCGACAATTTTGAAAAGGCAAAAGAAATTTCAAGATTGTGGATGAATAAATGGTGGTAACAAAAGGATAATTATTTACTATTTGGACTGAAGTAATTAATTAAGTCTTCATGGCTGTATATTGAGAAAGTAAAGTTTAAAATAGAATATGAAAATCTAAAAATCTTCGTATTTTTGTACAAAATTTCAGTCCTTTTGAAAAATAAAAAACCAGATTATTCACACCTTTCACCCAAACAGCCTATTGGTATTTTCGACAGTGGTGTAGGAGGTTTAACGAACGCTAAGGAAATAAAAAGACTCTTGCCTAATGAAGATTTAATTTACTTCGGAGATACGAAGCATTTGCCTTATGGAGATAAATCAAAAGAGGCTATTATTGAGTATTCTACGAAAATCACCAATTTTCTGCTGGAGCAGAACTGTAAAGCTATTGTGATTGCCTGTAATACAGCAACGGCCAATGCATTGAATGAAGTAATAGAGTCAGTGGCGGGAAGAGTTCCTGTAATTGATGTTATTAATCCTGTAGCGGAAAAAGTAGCTTATGAAATTCATAATAATATAGGAGTTATTGCAACTAAAGCTACTGTAAACTCAGGATTATATAAAAAAAGTATCCGTAAACATAATAAGTTTATAAAGGTAGATGAGCTTGCAACACCTTTATTGGTTCCTGCTATTGAAGAAGGTTTTAAAAATCATCCTATCACACATGCTATTATTTATAATTATTTAAGCAATAGCAAACTGAAAAATATTGAAACTTTAATTTTAGGATGTACCCACTATCCATTATTAATAGATGAGATCAAACAATATTACGGAAATAGAGTACGGGTAATTGATTCTCCTAATATTGTAGCGAATCATCTAAAGATTATTCTGGATAAGTATCACCTTCTGAATGAATGTAATCCTAAGCCCAGCTATCATTTCTATCTTTCGGACCTGACGAAAAACTTTGAGAAAATATCCAAAAAGTTCTTTGGGAAAAGTATTGATCTGGAATTAAAAGTATTATAAATAAAAAGACTCATTTCTGAGTCTTTTTTATTTTATAGTTCTTCTGTTTCCTCGGTAGTGTTCGGTGCAAAGAAGCTGAAACTCACGTTGCCATATTTTCTGGTGTCTTGTAAATTAGGATGTTCCAGTTTCAGACGGCTCTGATGCTCCACTATCAATACTCCGTTTTCTTTTAGATATTTGTTATTAAGAACCAGGGAGATCATTTCGTGATATTTCTTCTCTTCCGTTTCAAAAGGAGCATCTGAAAAAACTATTTCAAATGATTTTTTATTTCTGAATTTTTTCAGCCAGTCAAAAACATCTCCTCTCTGAACATTGATCTGTAATGCCATGTCCAATTCTGAAGCTGTTGAATTAATAAATGCCGTATGCTTCGGATTCATTTCTACGGATGTGATATCCTGACATCCCCTTGATGCAAATTCCAGAGAAATGGAGCCTATTCCGGCAAATAAATCCAATACGGAAATAGACTGCATATCATATTTATTTTCCAGAATACTGAACAAAGCTTCTTTTGCAAAATCCGTAGTAGGTCTTACATCAAAGTTTTTCGGAGCGGCTATTTTTTTGGCTTTCCATTTTCCTGAGATTATTCTGTACATTCTTAGTAAAGTTTGAGTTTTAAGTATATCAACTTCCTTTTAATTTAAAATGAAGTTCTTATTAGGAAGATTATCAAATACAATCTTCAGATTTTTGACGAACTTCTGCAGTTCGGAAATAAAAGTTTCGTTTTCCGTGGTCTCACCATAAGCGAAAAAGTTGGTTTCATTGATTCCAAAACCGATTTTGCTCAAAGTAAACATAATGAAATACAGAAAATCCACTTCTGAATTTACATCTAGATTATTGTATAAAATAATCTCATGATTATCGATGGCAAAGAATTCACATTGATTGTGATAAAGATTGATATGGATTTCTTTGCGCCCTTTATTGTGTATAGAATTTAAGAACTTTTCCCCGGAAAAATTAAAATAGGCAGGAATTGCCAGCTCTTTTATTTTCTTATAGAAATCTTTTGGAAAGGTATAATAAAACTGCACCTTGAATTTTTTATTCACCGAAAGCATAAGTTCTTCACTATCCTTATCTACCGGAGCATTGAAAGCAATCAGGTCATATCCCGATTCGTGGTTTTCAAATCCTTCAGGCATCAGGGTAAAATGATTTAGGGCAGAAATAATATGTACTTCATCAAATCTTTGCTTGATTAAAATTTCATCCAGTTTATTTATAATGAATCCCTCTGGAGATTCCTCTGTTACAAAATAAGATTTTTCTTCCAAAATCTTTTTGTTTCGGGCTATCTGACAGATCAATCCGTCTTTGGTAAAAAGTAAATTAAGTACGTTCATATTCGAATAATTGCAAATTTAATGAAATTCTACCATTACCGCACCCGATTGATGATGAAGGATTTCTTTATTGTAAAAATCCAGATTAGTCTGGCTTTCCAGGACGTCCCATACCATTTTCTGCAAAGTGCCGTCACCAATGCCATGAATAATTTCCAATCTTTTTAAATGATTCTTTCTGCAAAATTCCAATACTTGTATCAGTTTTTCCTTTTGAATGAATAGTCTTTCAAAACTATCATAATCATTAGGGTTTTTAACAAGGTTATTAAAATGCAGATCCAGGATCATGGGATTTTTCTGATGCTTTTTTGAAATTATTTTCCGGTGTTCCTGTTTTTGTTTTATTTCTACGTTTTCATAAATGGAAGGGTTTTTAGGAACAAGCCGTTCTTGAGGATACTGATGAGTAAATCCATGTTCGTCCTTAAATGTTATGATATTTCCTTTCACGGAAGTAATGATTCCGCTTAAATCATCATCAATTACAGAAACCTGGTCGCCAATTTTCATTTATTCGCTTTTATCCTATTTAAGAATGTTTACAAATTTAAGTCTATTTTGGTCCCAATTCAATAATTTCAAGATCTTTTATCTCTTTCTTATCAATCGTAAATCGCATCATGGTTCTCATTTTATGCCATCCTTGTTTTCCGCAGGCTCCCGGATTAAGGTGAAGAAGATTATTCTTTTTATCAAACATAGCCTTCAAGATATGAGAATGACCTGAGATAAATAGCTGAGGTGCTTTCTGATTAATTTCTTCTTTGGCTAAAGGGGAATATCTCCCGGGATATCCACCGATATGGATCATTAATACTTCCACTTCTTCACAGAAAAAGCGGTTCACTTCCGGAAATTCAGCCCGGATTTTAGCATTATCTATATTTCCGTATACTCCTTTTAAAGTTTTTATCTTTTCAAGCTGCTCAATAACTTCCATGCTTCCGAAATCACCTCCATGCCAGATTTCATCCGCCTGCCGGGCATAGTCTAAAATTCTGTCATCAATATAAGAATGAGAGTCAGAGAGAAGAAGGATTTTTGTCATTACTAAAATCTTTTTGAGTCCCAAAATTACTTATTTTATTACCTTTGAGAAAACTAAATAGTAATGAAGCAGAAACTTTCTTTTCTTCTTTTCTTTTTATCCGTCGGATTATTCAATGCACAGATTGAAGAGAAAAAATTGGATGAATTAATTCAAAAGACATTAAAAAACTTTGATGTTCCCGGAATGTCAGTGGGTATTGTAAAAGATGGTAAACTGGTTTATGCAAAAGGATTTGGTACACGATCCTTAACTACAAAATCTCCTATGGATGAGAAAACACTTGTAGGTATTGCTTCTAATTCAAAAGGTTTCACCTGTACTGCGTTGGCTGTTTTAGCTGATGAGGGGAAACTGGACTGGAACGATAAAGTTTCCCAATATCTTCCGGAGTTTCAGATGTATGATCCTTATGTCTCTCAGAATATTACCATTAAAGATCTGGTTACTCACCGGACAGGATTAGGCCTTGGGCAGGGAGATCTGATGTTTTTTCCTGAAGGAGGAAATCTTACTGTAAATGATATTGTACATAATGTTCGCTATTTGAAACCTGAACATTCTTTCAGAACAAACTTGGAATATAATAATATTATGTTTATTGTAGCAGGAGAAATTATTCATAGAGTTTCAGGCTTAAGCTGGGCTGAGTTTATAGAGCAGAGAATTATGAAGCCTGTCGGAATGAATTCCAGTTTTGGGAGTTATAGTAGGGGAAAGGGAGTAAATAATAAAATAGATGCACATGCTCCAGTAGATGGTAAAGTAGTAGCAGTCCCTCATGACTGGAATGAAACTGCCAATGCAGCGGGCGGGATTATGAGTAATATAGAGGATATGACGACCTGGGCTCAGTTTCTTTTAAATAATTTCACCACAACAGAAGGAGAAAAACTGGTTTCAGATAAACAGGCTCAGCAGTTATGGAGTTTACAGATTCCTGCTGTAGTAACAGCTAAAAATCCGTATGATACAAGTTTCTATGGATATGGCTTGGGATGGTTCTTAAGCGATGTAAAAGGACATAAACAAATACAGCATACCGGAGGTTTAATAGGAACGGTAACTCAGTTTACATTAATTCCGGATATAAGTCTAGGAGTTGTGGTATTAACCAACCAGCAATCGGGAGCGGCATTTAATACGATTACGAATACAATAAAGGACTCTTATTTAGGAATTGAAGATAGAAACTGGTTGAAAACCTATGCTGAAAGAATCACGGTGGCAAATACGAAATTTGAAAAACAGAAGAAAGAGGCGTTCGCAAAATCAGATTCTTTCAGGAAAAATAAAAACTTACAGCCTGATCCGGAACAGTTTACGGGGACGTATAATGATCAATGGTTTGGAGATGTTGAAATTAGTAGAAAGGGGGAGACATACAGAATTTCGTGTGCTAATTCTCCAAGATTAAAAGGAGAGCTTCTTCCTTATTCTTATAACAGTTTTATTGTGAAATGGGATGACCGGAGTTATGATGCGGATGTTTATCTTGTTTTCAGTTATGATGAGAATGGGAAAGCTCGGTCGGCAACAATGAAACCTATTTCGGATGTGACGGATTTTAGTTTTGATTTTGAAGATCTGGACTTAAGAAGAAAATAGATAAGAAACTCCAATGCCCATTGGAGTTTTTGTTTTATGAAGGATTATTTAAAAACAATTACTGATAAAAATCATTATTAAATAAGGCGAAATACATTAATCTCTTTTTATTGATA
>NZ_JALAHD010000200.1 GCF_022712095.1 Chryseobacterium sp.
ATTAATATTATGTCAACACAAAATCTTACCCATCTGGAGGCTGTTAAGAAAATTAAGGAACTGTCGGAAGCGGCAAGAATTTGCATGTTCTGTACGGAACTGGAAAAGGTTCCTGTGAATTCAAGACCTATGACTTTACAGGAGACTGATGAAAACGGAAATCTTTGGTTTATAAGCAGTGATACAAGCAATAAAAATTTTGAGATAAAAGAAGACCGCAGAGTTCAGCTTTTCTTTATGAATAACGGAGATTCACAATACCTCTCGGTGTATGGTACCGCTTCCGTTTATAAAGATAAAACCACTATTGAGGATAAATGGTCTGCTATGGCAAATGCATGGTTTGACGGTAAAGACGATCCCCATGTTTCCATCATTCGTGTAGAACCTAAAGAAACCTATTACTGGGATACCAAGGCTGGAAAATTAGTCAGTTTATTAAGCTTTGTAGCATCAGCTGTTACAGGAAATAAAACAGATAATTCCGATGGTATTGAAGGAAATGCCACAGTATAAATTAATTTAAGAAGGCTTCCATATAATCTGGAAGCCTTTAATTTTAAAAATTCTTCACTAGCCCGATACCCATCTTTCCCTTTTGGTAGAAAGGCATTATCATGGTCTGGGATTTTTCTTTTTTTCCACCTAATAATGAATTTATTTTAGGATACAGCCAGTAAGCAAGTTCTGTGGATAAAATACCAAATCCCGCACCACCTACCACATCTCCAAACCAATGTTTATCATTTAGCATACGGTATAATCCTGTAAATACTGCGAATGAATATCCTGAAACACTTAATAAGAAATTCGTGTCTTTATATTCCCTGAACATGAATTGAGCGGAAGCAAATGCAATAGCTGTATGTCCTGACGGAAAAGATAATCTATCAGACTGATCCGGTCTTTCTTCCTTTACAATGTGCTTAAGAGGAACTGTAACAGCAGAAGTAATCAACATAGAAGTACCATAGATGATACTTCTCTCCATGAAATTATGCCTTCCCTCCACTCCTACCGCATTCAGTCCATATACTAATACAGCCGGAGCAAACTGAGTATAATTATCTAATTTGATATGATCGGGCCGATGTTCATTAATTTCATTTCGGGTAGAAAAATTCAGTTGTTTCAGCCCGTTGATACTCAAACTCGCTACTCCGTAAGAAATAAAGGTTGCCGGAATAATCAGTTTCTTGTAAGAAAATTGATGGCTCTCATCGATTGTTCTTTTTGATATTGGGACAATACTGTCCTGAACTTCATGTACAGATAACGTGTCCTGGTCCTGTGCATGTAAAGCTGATAATCCCGTGAAGATCATTAATCCGCTTAATAGCAAATTTTTCATTTAATTTTTTATATTGAAATTTAACCTGATGGATAATAAAAAATTTCCAGTCCTATCAGTCTTTTAATTGAATCATTTCATCATCTATATAACAGTAGAATTCATAAGAAACTTTCTTTGTGAATGAAAATACTTTTTCTACACTTACTCTATCATATTTTTGGTTGAGTTCTTCATATTTATTTCTGATATTTTCGGGTAATTCGTGGCTCGGAACATGTTTTTCCAATTCCAATCCTTTATGGCGGTTGTATTCTATGCTGAGATTACTTTTTCGCCAGGTAATTTGCGATTCTGTTTTGTGATGATCAGAGGTAACGGAAAAAGAAACCTTATTTTCCAAGATAATTTTCTCAGAAGTGCTTGTAAATAGGATGATTCCTGAAATAACCATAGCAATATACCCTACTTTTTTAAAGGTAAATTCACTTAGATAAGGCAAAATGAATTTTACGGTATAAGAAGAAACGATAGTACCTGCTGCCATGGTTAACCCCAACCATAAAGCTGTACCGGAATATAGCCCCAGTGTTATGTAGATGATTAATTTTATGAGGTGAAGAAATACTTCATTTGCAGCTCTGGTGGCAACAATTTCTTCTTTAGAAAGCCCGAATCGCAGGTAAAATCTATTAAATAATAAGCCTATAGCACCCGTAATTCCAGAGATAAAACCTGCAAAGAACCCAATAAGAGCCAGAACAAAATTAGGATAAGGTTTTATATCAGTTTTTTCTTCTTTTCTGGATTTGAATAATTGAGGGATATTGGCAATCAGAAATACGGCTACGATCATTTGTAAATAATTAGGATTGACAAATTTGATCAGCCAGGCTCCTAATAATACAGCAGGAATGGAAAACGGGACAAACCAGAGGAATATTTTCCAGTTAATGTGTTTTTTGAATACCGCTATCCGGGAAGCAGAACTTGTGAATGTACCTATTGTTAAAGAAAACGGAACATTCGAGGCAGGAAGTAAAAGATTCAAAATCGGAATAAGAATAAGGCTTGCTCCTCCTCCACATATGGCACTGATCCAGAATGCTACAATTGTTCCAAAGAATAATAATACAATTTCTACAATCATGATAGTCAATTTTAATAGTTATAACTATTGCTTTTATAACACAAAATTGCAATCCGATTTTGAATAAATTTTGAATTTTAGAATCCAATGGAAAAAAAGTGAAACCCTTTTTCAAAATGGTAGTTCAGAGCCCAGTGCTGATGCTGGCAGATTTCTTTAACAATGGCAAGGCCTAAACCACTTCCGCTGTTTTCAGAAGAAGCTTTTGAAAACCTTTTAAATAATGAATCGCTGTTGAGAGGAGTTTCTCCAGAGTTTGAAATTTCCAGTGAACTTTTAGAAAGTCGGATGTTTACAGTTCCTTGATTAGGAGTATGTCTGATTGTATTGACCAGGAGATTATTAATTAAGGTTTCAGCCAGTGTCCTATTGGTTTCGATTTCAACTTCATCAATAGAGGTACCCAAATGAATACCTTTCTGGTCAAAATGTTCCCGAAGAAATTCTAAGCTTTGGCTAAGCGTAATATACAAAGGAATTTTTTCATTTTGAGAAAATTGTAAATTCCCGATTTTAGCCAATAACAGGAGATTTTTATTAATTCTTGTGCTGCGGGATAAAGTCTTATTGAGGTCTTCAATAACAGAATATTGATTTTCCGTGATATCCTGATCCTGGAGAAGATTATCTATTTTGTTCTGAAGGATAGCAAGAGGTGTCTGCAGTTCGTGGGATGCATTTTCGGTAAATTCTTTCTGTGTTTTGTAAACAGAGATATTATGTTCTATAAGTCTGGATAAAGCGGTATTCAGTTCTTCAAATTCTTTGATATCCGTTTTTTGAAATGATATTGGAGTTCCTTCACTCAGGTCAAAAGATTTAAGCTTTGAAAGGGTATCATTGAAGGGAGACCATACCGTGTTGGAAAGTCTTCTGTTCAGAAGTAATAATCCTATTACAATAAGAAGGAAAAAAATACCGGTAGTTATGGCAATGGCAATAATCGTTTCCTGGGTTTCTTCTACATTGGTTTCTATAGTAAAGAGATAAGGTTTCTGGTTGATATAAATGATTTTCTTCAGGCATCTGAATCTGTCGATATTAGGCTCCGTTGAATAGAGCTTCTGTTTTTCAATAGTATATATTTTGTTTTTTTTCAAATGGGCAGAAGTAACTTTTTCTATATCGGTTCCCGGCTGGATATGATTCCACAATTCAATACTTTTTTCCAGCTCTTCATCAGATAGCTTTAGCTGATTGAATTCAAATGCTGTTTTATCTGCCACAATTTCATTATGTTCATCCAGCTCATTGATCCAGATCGTATCTATAACAAAGTAATACACAGGAATACTTATCAGTAAAATAATGAGTACATAAACTAGAAAGGGTTTTGTTATTTTGTTGAGTAAACTTTTCATAATCAGTTAAATGAATTCCCACTTATAACCCGTTCCGTAAATTGTTTTCAAATAATGATCACACCCTGCATCGCTGAGTTTTTTCTTTAGATTTTTAATATGTGCATAAACAAAATCATGATTATCCAGCATATCCGCAAAATCTCCGGATAAGTGTTCTGCCAAGGTACTTTTAGAGATAACCTTATTTTTATTTCCTATAAAATAAAGTAGCAGATCAAACTCTTTTTTGGTAAGAATAACGGGAGATTCATTCACCGAAACTGTTTTTGATAGAAGGTCTATCCGCAATTCATTTTGAATGATAATATTGGTATTGCTGAACTGTTTTCTTCTGATCACTGAATAAATTCTGGCTGCTAATTCAGATAAATGAAAAGGCTTGGTAAGGTAATCATCAGCACCAATCTGTAACCCTAGAATTTTATCATCCAAAGCATTTTTAGCGGAAATAATGATAACACCATCCTGTTTGTTTTCCTTTTTCAATTCTTCAAGTATCTTCATTCCATTTCCGTCAGGTAAAGAAATATCCAGTAAAATACAGTCATAAGTGAAATTGGTAATTTTATTGAGTGCCTGATGAAAAGTAGAAGCGAATTCACATACATAATGTTCTCCGGAAAGATATTCGGCGATACTTTTTGCAAGCTCAGGTTCATCTTCTATGATCAGGATTTTCATGTTACAAATTTACTATTCAATTCTGAATAAATTTTGAATTAAAATGACCATTAAGATTATCCATTGACAATAAGTCCACCGTTAGGATGGAGAACCTGTCCTGTAATCTGTATTGCGGCATCTGTGGCCAAAAATAGAAAGCAAGCTGCTATTTCTTCAGGGGATGCATTTCTTTCAAAAGGTGGTTTATTCGGGTCTTCCTCCTCTTCCCCAAAAGTTTCTTTTGTAAGAGGTGTAGCAACGGGACCGGGAGCTACAGCATTTACACGTATATTTTTAGGTTTTGCCTGTAAAGCAAGTGAACGGGTGAAAGAAACAATGGCGCCTTTTGTAGCTGAATAATCCAGTAGTTCAGGATGCCCCTGATAGGCTACTGCAGAAGTTGTATTAATAATACAGCTTCCTTCTTTTAAAAACGGAAAAACAACTTTGGTAAGTAATATCATTCCTACAATATTGGAATCAAAGGTTTTCCGTATATTTTCTTCTTCCAGCTCGGCAATATTGTCAGAGGGAAACTGTACTCCGGCATTATTGATTAAAATATCAATTCCTCCCAGTTTTGAGATTACTTCTTGAACTGTTTTTTCACAGAATTCATAATCATTGATATCTCCTGAAAATATAACAGACTTTCGTCCGAAAGTTAAGATCTCATTTTTTGTTTTCTGGGCACTTTCATGATCTTCATGGTAGATAATGGCTATATCAGCTCCTTTTTCTGCAAAGAGCAAAGCGGTTGCTTTTCCTATTCCGCTATCTGCACCTGTGATAAGAACCGTCTTGTTTTGGAATTGTTTATTTCTCATAGCTGAATTATTTTGTCATCATGATGTTTATATGATTATTTCAAGGTTAATAATTTATTTATCTCACTTTTAAAGCACCCCAAAATAAACTCCGTGTAGTATAGCTGAGCGTTAATGGATGGAGTTTTGGGGTGCAGTTCAAGTTTTTTAGTCAGAATAATTTCATTTTTATAGGCAAAAGAAAAAAAACAAAAAAGTTTATAGGAGGAATGCCTTATAGGCGTGCAATAACCTGTAACAGAAATACCCCAATCCGTTTCAAACAGCTTGGCAATATTAATTGCCATATCTTCTGTAATAGCAGGAGAAACGCAATCACATTCAAGTCCCTGCTCTTTATCAATATTCAATAATTTTACCTTTTCTGATAAATTATAAGCGGTTACACCACCATTATAAAATAATGAAGCATTAGGCATTTGGGAAAATGCCAGTTGCAAAAAACCGGAAGTAACGCTTTCTGCAACAGAGATTGTTTCATTAGTAGTGAGAAGAGAATGACTGATGTAATCTAAAAGGTTTTTTTGAAATTCCATGGTTATTGGTTTTTAGAAGATATGGATTGGAAATTATTTCAAATAGTAAAAAATAGATGATAAATGAAATCTATGTATTTCTTTGCGTTTCCAGATCCCAAATTCTGTGTTGAGCTATAGCTTTTATAAATAGATTGTTATTATTTTCCCCGGAGGAAGTGATAATAGCAGGATCATCATGTTTTTTGTGAGCGACATTACTATTTTTGTAAATAGGTTCTGTAGCTTGACCAAAATAGATTGCTTTACAGTGTTTATAAGCTTCATTGACGAAATGCAGAACTAGATGTCTGTTTTCCGCAGATAATAATTCTTGGGTAGATTCTTCTCCGGGACAAATATATAATGCATCAAAACATACGCTCGAAGTACTAGTAAGAGAATGTTTGGGAATAAATGATTGCCCATTATTTGTTTTAACAGGTGCGAGGCTGGTAGATATGATTTCTACTCTTGCCCCTTCATTTTCAAGTTGTTTTTTTAAATGGGAAGTAATTTTAGCATCTACCCCATTTCCCATGATAAAACCGATTACCCGGCTGGAAATAGTATTTTTTACTGTATTCCGCATACTTAATGCTTCGGAAATTTTAATATGAGGTTCTTTTTCCTCACTTTGAAGTTCTCTAGGATCCGCATCCGCAGGGATACTTTGATTAGGTTGTTCCAACTTTTTAGGTTCAATTCCTAATTTTTGACCTACTCTCCATGCTAAGGTTTTATCAATGTAAGTTAACTGCCCTACCACTCTTTCCCTGATTTCAGGTATGGTAACTTTTGATAATTCAAAAATTAAAGCATTTTGAAGATGAGTTTTTTCTGGAGCTGACTGGCTGTTATAGAAAAGTTTAGCCTGAGAATAATGATCTACAAAGCTTTTACTTCTTTCTCTTACTTTGTGTCCTGGAACTTTTTCCTGATGAGAAGTAAATCCTCCATCTTTCATCATAGCCTGGAATGGACAACCTCCTCCAATGGAATTCGGTTCATAGCTTACTTTTCCTTTTATGATCTGTTGCCTCATATGTCCGTCTCTCTGGTTATTATGCACTGTATTGATGGATCTGTTAATAGGGATTTCATGAAAGTTGGGAGAACCTAATCGTGATAACTGTGTATCCGTATAAGAAAATAATCGCCCCTGCAATAATGGATCATTACTAAAATCTATGCCGGGCACTAGGTGACCGGGATGAAAAGCTACCTGTTCCGTTTCTGCAAAAAAGTTATCAGGATTTTTAGTAAGTGTTAAAGTACCAATGATCTCTACAGGAACCAATTCCTCAGGAACGAGTTTTGTAGGGTCCAGAAGATCAAAATCAAATTGATGTTCATTGTCTTCAGGGATAAGCTGCACTCCGAAATCCCACTCTGGGAAACTTCCGTTTTCAATAGATTCCCATAAATCACGCCTGTGAAAATCAGGGTCTGCACCTGAAATTTTCTGTGCTTCATCCCATGCTACAGAATGAACTCCCAATTTAGGTTTAAAATGGAATTTTACGAAATGTACTTTTCCTTCCTCATTAATAAATTTAAATGAATGGACCCCAAAGCCTTCCATCATTCTTAAGCTCCTTGGAATAGCTCTGTCACTCATCAGCCACATGATCATGTGCATACTTTCAGGCATTAGAGAAATAAAATCCCAAAATGTATCATGGGCAGAAGCCGCCTGTGGGATTTCATTATCAGGCTCCGGTTTTACAGCATGGACAAGATCTGGGAACTTAATGGCATCCTGAATAAAAAATACAGGCATATTGTTACCGACTAGGTCATAATTACCTTCTTCTGTATAAAATTTTATGGCAAATCCTCTCACATCCCTAGGTAAATCTGTACTGCCTCTGCTTCCTGCAACGGTAGAAAATCTAACGAATACAGGGGTTTCTTTTCCTACTTCATTAAGAAACTTTGCTTTAGTGTAAGGAGCTAAACTTTTGGTAAGCTTAAAGATCCCGTGGGCACCTGAACCTCTTGCATGAACTATTCTTTCGGGAATTCTTTCATGATCGAAATGGGTTATTTTTTCTCTTAAAATAAAATCTTCCAGTAAGGTAGGTCCCCTGTCTCCTGCTTTCAAAGAGTCCTGATTATTGTTGATCTTAATTCCTTGGTTGGTGGTCAACATCTGGTTTTCATTAGATGTACTTAATGATTCTAACTGTTCTGACTTTCTGTTGGGCTCATTCTTTTTCATATTATAATTTTTTATGGGTTGATTATTTTAAAAGCTAAAATTTTCAGTCATTAATTTTCATATACTTTTCAAAGTAATGAAAGTCTTGTCTGTCCTTTATAGAAAGGTAAAACATGAGCTGTATAGGTTCATGTTTACCAATGCTGTTGAAATTTTCAAATCGGGCAATTAATGCCTCTATATTTTCGGAGGGAAAATCCTTCATAATAATAAACAATAAGAAAATGTTGGTATTGATTTCTTTTGCGTAGATAGAAGCATTATTTTCAAACCAATCACCTTTATTATTAATTTTTTTGAAATTTTCAGATCTTAATGATTTTAATATTTTTTGAGATTCCATGTGAAGTTTTCAAGGTTAGAATAAGCCATATAGAATAACTATATGACTTACTTATATTTGAGATCAATCTTCCTGTTCAGCATCAAAATTGATAGAGGTTTCTGCTATTTCGGTAAGTAAATAATCCGTATCCTCTTCTTCCTGAAGTGTCTTTTCAAGTAAATCTGCCGCTTTATCATGTCCCATAGTGATAGCCAATTGGGCAAGTCCTCCATAAGTGGCAATTTCATAATGTTCTACTTTTTGAGCTGCAATGATCAGAGCTGCATCGCGTGTCATAGAACCCTCCTGGGTCGATTTGATGATTTCGTCTCCTTCTTTGATAATTCCTTTTATAGCTTCGCATTCTTTTTTCTGAGGTTCTTCATTGATAAGTTTAAAGACCTTTTCCAGTCTGCTTACATGTTTTTTAGTTTGAAGCTGATGATCCTCAAAAGCATCTTTCAGCTCTTCTGTTGTTGCGGCTTCCTGCATTTTTTCCAGCGCATCAATAATGACATTTTCTGCAAAATAGATGTCCTTAAGGGAATCAACAAAAAATTTGTGAAGAGGAGCATTTTTCATCTCGTCTTTATTTACGATTGCATTGTCTACAGACATTTTTTTTTGTGTGGAAGCAGTGCTGGCAGTATTTATTTCGGTTGTTTTATTTGGCATGATAAGTTGGTGTTTTTAATGGTTAAAAAGATTACCTCCTACTAAAAGGAGATAACCTTATAAAAGAATTATGAATTACGTCTGCCTCCGAATCCGGATCTTCCTCCTCCGTGGGAAGCCTGTCCTCCCATACGGGCAATTCTTGTACGATCCGCTTTACTCATTGAAGCAAACCCTCTTCTGGAAGTTCCTGAACCTGAAGAATAATCTGAATCTCTACTTGAGCTATTTCTATCTCTGGATCTACCGGAATTATTGGTGTTTCCTGAATTAGATCTGTTATTTGAATGGGATGAAGATCTTCCTCCTCCATGAGAAGCTTGTCCTCCCATACGGGCAATCCTTGTACGTTCTTCTTTACTCATCGAAGCGAAACCTCTTCTGGAAGTACCATTCCCTCCTGAAGATCTTCCTCTTCCATTGCTTCTGGAACCGGATTCTCGTGAGCTTCCTCCGGAGCTAAATCTGCCCTGACGGTCTCTCTGCTGGTTTCCACCCTGCGAACCTCTTTGTCCCCGGTTATCCTCATCATAGTCTTCGTCGTCATAATCCTCATCATAGTCTTCGTCATCGTAATCCTCATCATAGTTGTTGTTGTAATCGTCATAATAATCTTCAAAATCTGAGAAATCATCATCATAGTCTTCATCTTGTGAAGCATCATTATATCCGTGATCGTAACCTAATTGATAAACCTCTTCTAAACTTGATCTTGAATCATTGGAAGATTGGCTCCTGGAATTACGGCTGTTTGAATTTCTAGTGTTCATAACTAACTTTTTTTGTAATTAATATTAAGTGATGTATAATATATTGATGTCTTGACTAGTATCGACAACAATAATTTGGGTCTAATAAAAAATCTCCAGAAAATTTCATTTGATAATTAAAATGCTGAAAATTGATATCACAAAGCTAGTAGTCTATAATTCAATTTCTTATGATCTCAATCATATTAATACATGATTTTTTGGTTAATGATTTTGAGCATATGATCTCTTTCCATGGATTTGATAGTTCTGATAGCTGTCTCTACACAAATACCGGTTAAACTTGCAATTTGTTGCCTTGTTAACGGTATTTGAAAAGAAAAAGCCTTTTTTTCCTTCTGAAAACTCTTGAGATAATCAAGCAAAACTTTTAATTTTGCAGCAGGATTTTGTGAGTGAATGGTTTGAGCCATAATGAGTTTAAAATATAATCGCTGCGAAATGCATTTATTGATGTCCATACAGATGTCAGGATAATATTTCAATAATCGGAAAAAATCAAATTTTGATAACTTCAGAATAGTGCAATGATTTAGAGCTATAGCATTCATAGGAGAAGGTTTATCCATAAACAGCAAAGATTCACCAATACACTGGCCATTTCCTAAAATATTTTGAATAAGTTCTTTACCTTCTTCATTATAACTGTTGAGTTTTACTTCCCCTTTTATAATCTGAAAATAAAAGGAAGGGAGATCTCCTTCTCGAAAAATCAGCTCCGTGGGAGAGAATTTTTTAATTTCTGCTCCCATCGAATATAGGATTTCTTCATTAATAACCATAGTAATTTGTTTTTAAGCGTTGTTCGGGTGTGTAAATACATCA
>NZ_JALAHD010000201.1 GCF_022712095.1 Chryseobacterium sp.
ATTCTGAACTACAAAAATACAACCAAAATCCGGTAATTCTTCTTCCAAATATGTAGTTGTAATTCGTATTACTTTAATTCCGGTGTCTAAAGCAGATTTCACTCCACTTTTAATCTTCCACCAGCATATTATCTTTTTCCTGAATTCTTAATTTCTCCAGAGTTTTCAAAAATATTTCAGGATCAGGATTGCCCTTTTTCACCTCATGCCCCATCTGTGATCTCCTGAAAATAATTTCTGATATTCAATCCGTCCAATATAAAATCAATATTAGGCTGATCCCCCATTGTAGTAAGACCTACCGTAGTATTTTTTTGATTCAGTTTTTGAATAAAAGAGGTTAATGGATTAACCTCTTTTATATGTGGCTGATAAATATCTCTATATGTTCTTTCTTTTTCCTGTCCAAGTTCATACAATTTTATTTTAGACAGATAATTTCAAAAAAAACAACTTATCATTTCATCAATAGTCCCATGATTTTGAGCCTGAAAATTTCCAAGATCGATACCGATGCTATTCTTTTCGAGAAATAATAGCCAAGACTCTTCGTGGAAACAGATATTATCCACTAAAGTTCCGTACATATCGAAAATAACAGCTTTCTTTTTCGGCTTCACAGTCTAATCACCTTATTTTTTAGCTTCTCTTCTTTGGGCATCCAATACAGCTATCGTAGCCAAATTCACAATTTCATCCACACTTGAACGCATCTGTAATACATGTACAGGTTGTTTTAGTCCCATCAGGATTGGTCCAATAACCTGCGCAACTTTCATCCCTCTGATAATTTTGTACGACAAATTAGCACTTTCCAGATTAGGGAATATAAAGGTATTAGCCGGTGTGGTTCCTAATTTCGAGAATGGATAATCACTTAAATGATCTGAATTCATAGCAAAATCAGGCTGAATTTCTCCATCAACCACCATTTTAGGAAATTTTTCATGAAGAATACTTACCGCTTTTGCTACTTTTTTAGAAGATTCTGCAATAGCAGCAAAGTTTTCATACCCTAACATTGCAATTCTAGGTTCTATCGCAAAAGATTTCACAGTATATTCTGCCATTCTTGCAATGTTTACGAGATCTTCAGCAGTAGGATCCTTAGTAATCGAAGTATCTGCAAAGAAAATAGGTTTCTTTTCTGAAAGAATCATCATCATCGCAGCAATCTTATCTACTCCTTTTTCTTTTTCTATTACTTCTAAAACGGGACGTAATACTGATGTATAATTTTTAGAGAAACCAACAATAAGTGCATCTGTGTCACCATGTTTCAACATCAAAGGTCCAAAATAGTCTCTCTGTCTTACAAATTTTTTAGCCTTGTATTCATTCATCCCTTTTCGCTGACGAAGTTTCCAAAGTGTTTCTCTGTATTTTTTTCTATTTTGTTTCTGATCATCATCATTAGGATCAATAATCGGAACATCCAGCTTGATACCGAATCGCTCCATCTGAGCTTGAATGTATTTTTTTTCTCCCAATAAAATAGGCTGTGCAATTCCTTCCTCGTAAAGAATCTGAGCTGCCTTCAATACATTATACTCTTCAGCATTTCCTAAGGTAACTCTTTTAGGGTTTGATCTGGCACGGCTCTGCATCATTCTTACCAACTTCTCATCTCTTCCCATTCTGTCCAGAAGCTGATTTTCATATTCTTCAAAATCCTCAATCGATCTTCCTGCAATTCCACTTTCCATAGCTGCTTTAGCTACCGCACTTGAAACCTTTGTAATCAATCTGTTATCAAATGGCTTAGGAATAAAATAATCTCTTCCGAATTGTAATGTTCTAACGTTATAAGCTAATATTACTGCTTCAGGAACTGGTTCTTTTGCCAGGTCTGCAATAGCCTTTACAGCAGCCAGCTTCATTGCTTCATTAATTCCTTTTGCCTGAACATCCAATGCTCCACGGAAAATATATGGGAACCCCAATACATTATTTACCTGATTAGGATAATCACTTCTCCCAGTTGCCATGATCACGTCCTTCCTTGTCTCCATCGCCAGATCATAAGCGATCTCCGGATCGGGATTGGCAAGAGCAAAAACGATAGGATTTTCAGACATGCTGGCTAACATTTCCGGAGTCATTACATTTCCTTTGGAAAGTCCCACAAAAACGTCTGATCCTACTACCGCTTCTTCTAAAGTATTAAGAGGTGTTTCTACAATAAAATCAAGTTTTTCAGGAGTCAAATTTTCTCTTCTGCTATTAATAACCCCTTTACTGTCACACATTAAAACATTTTCTTTTCTAAGGCCTAAAGCGATATATAATTTTGTACAGGCAATGGCAGCTGCTCCAGCTCCATTGACTACCATTTTTACATCTTCAATATTTTTCCCTGCAATTTGTAATGCATTGAGAAGCGCAGCAGCAGAAATAATGGCTGTACCATGCTGATCATCATGCATGAGAGGAATATTAAGCTCTTCTTTTAGCTTTTGTTCAATGTAGAAAGCTTCAGGAGCCTTTATATCTTCAAGGTTGATTCCTCCGAAAGTAGGAGCAATACCTTTTACGATCTCTATAAATTTATCTGGATCTTTTTCATTGATTTCGATATCAAAAACATTAATATCTGCAAAAATCTTAAATAAAAGGCCTTTTCCTTCCATTACAGGTTTTGATGCTTCCGCACCAATATCTCCAAGCCCTAAAACAGCAGTACCGTTAGAAATTACCGCCACTAGGTTTCCTTTTCCTGTATAGTCATACACCGCTTCAGGCTTATCGTGAATTTCCATACATGGGACAGCAACTCCTGGAGAATATGCCAAAGATAAATCTCTTTGTGAGGAATGGGGTTTTGAAGGGATAACTTCGATTTTCCCTTTAGGCTCAGATTTATGATAATCCAAAGCAGCCTGTTTAAAAGTATTTTCGTCTCTGTGAGTTTTACTTGACATAACTATTTCTTTTAAAGTATATATTTAATATGGTAATCCACTAAGCGTTCAATGGGCTTTTGTACTACATTACCAACATTCAAATTAAGTTCTGCAGCCGCAGAACGAAGTATATTTTCATAATAATAGGCAATTGATCCTATAAAGTTGATTTCCGCCTCTTTGGATTCTTCATAAGGCAATACCTGGTATTCAAAAAAATTCTTCATTTCTTCAAAAACCATGTTCTGGAAGTAAGGATGAGTCTTTCTTTCCACTACAAATCGGTTAAAATCAGCTAAATAAGCATTTGCACGGGAATTGTGATACATATTTTTTAATGCATCTTCGATGGTTAAATGATAAGTTTCCTCAAATTCCTGGTGTAAATCAGGAGGAAGTTTTTTCATAAAATACCTTCTGACCAATTGTTTTCCGATAGCACTTCCACTTCCTTCATCACCCATTAAGAAGCCTAATGACGGTAACTTAATAGTTAATTTCTCACCATCAAAATAACATGAATTAGAGCCTGTCCCCAAAATACAAACAATAGCAGGTTTTCCGTTATATGCAGCATAAGCAGCAGCAGTAAGATCCTCTTTAACGACCACAGAAGCTTTATCAAAAAACTTTTTCAGTTCTCTTTCAATAGTAGCACAATTTTCCGGAACTCCACAGCCTGAGCCATAGAAAAAGACCTTGGTAATCGACTTTTTTACTGAACCGAGATTGATATTCTTTTCAATTTCAGGTACTATCAGTTCGGCTGCAATATTATTAGGATTAAATCCAATTGTTTTTGTTTTCATAAAAACCTTCCCGAAATCATCCAATATTACCCAATCACATTTTGTAGATCCTCCATCAACAATAGCAACCATATTTTATCATTTTTTTAAGAATGCTAAATTAGGAATTTATCTTGATATAGATTGGAAAACACTTTTATAAGGCACCTAAGAATTATCAGTTTTTAATTTTCTTTTTATTATTAAACTGAATCAGCCAATCTTCTATTTCATCTTCCAGATAGGTTTTCTGAAGAATAATGGCATTAATAAAATCATCGGGCTGCGGTTCTCCACTGGAATTCTCAAGACTCCAAAGTTCATTGGACATATTTTCATACTCTGAATAAATCCTTTTGAAACGTGAATTTTCACGTTCAAGAGCTTCAATATTTTTTTGCTGAAGCTGGAATTTCCTGTATTTGTTTTGGTGTTTCATACAAAATAATGGAAAATAGGGTTATCTGATTAGTTGACAGTATGTTTCAAGCACACATTACAAGATAGAAAAATCACTAACATAAAGGATTGAAAA
>NZ_JALAHD010000016.1 GCF_022712095.1 Chryseobacterium sp.
GTTAGTTACAACGCAGCAAGCGCTGAAGACGTTGTAAAAGTAGTTGTGAACTGCTTTCAAATTTCACTATCTTAGTGGTTAGTTACAACTTGTAAATATACGTCAATTATTTCATATAGGTTGTGAACTGCTTTCAAATTTCACTATCTTAGTGGTTAGTTACAACCTCAAAAAATAATCCATTGAAAATCAATGGATTTATTATTTATTTAGGATTAAAAAATTAAAACAATTCAAGTTGTTGGAAAGTCGGTGGTGGTTCTTCTTTATTTCTGGCAAAGAAAATCTCAATATCCCCAAACTGTTTATCTGTGATACACATAACAGCAACTTTCCCAGCTTTAGGAAGCATATTTTTCACTCTGTTGATATGGACTTCCGCATTTTCCCTACTCGGACAATGCCTTACATACATCGAAAACTGAAACAGTGTAAAACCATCATCCAATAATCGCTTTCTGAAAAGGTTGGCAGCCCTCATATTGGCTTTAGTTTCCGTTGGTAAATCATATAACACAAGAACCCACATAATCCTGTACGCATTAAACCGGTCGGCATTCATAATAATTCAGGATAGGCAATCAGTCGTTTTTCCCCTGTATAGCATTTGTACAATGAACTTGCCGCTACTTTTACAGCAACCAGCAAGGGTCTTACCTTACTTTCTACCCGTACATCTACAGTGGCTATTCTCAGAATATGAGCTTTAAATTCTTTTGTCAGCTTTTCGGAATCAGGATATTGCTCAAGCCATTGCATTACCAATAGATCTATAAATGGACGAAATGGCTCCATCAGATCATCTGCCAGACAATACGGATTGTATTTATTTTTATGAAAAATACCGAGTACAGGAAGTAATCCGGTTTCAACAATCGATCTTGCGACCATACTCCTCAAAACTGCATATCCGAAATTAAAAAACTGATTGGGAGAATCTCCGAAACGTTCTCTCAGAAAATCCAGGCTGATAAGATATTTCCAGTAATGTTGTGCCGCAATACCTTCCATATTGGTAATATCCCCGCTTCTTACATTTCTCTGGTACTCTAACATAGGTTCAAAATAATTCCCAAGTTTTCGGAGCACATCTTTCTGATTTTCAATCTTACATTCCACGGTTTGTTTCCAAAGCTGCTTTTTCAATGGTTCACTGGCCTCCAGCTGGTTTTTCACTCTGTCTGAATGAGTACTGTGTCCATACAAAGGTAACATGATCCCATGGGGTAAGTGGTGAGCATCGCAGCTAATCACCACCACATTATTTCCCATCATTTTCTGAATCAGCTGATGGGAAATCGTAATCTGAAAGTGGTCTAACATGAGAATTCCCAAATCTTCCACCGGAACTTTCCCTTTTAATTCTTTAGTGGAAGGGTCAAGGATGTACATTTGCTCATCTTTTAGCTTCAGATAGGCAGGATTTCCGATATAAACTGAACGGGTAATCATACCTTAGGATTTAAAATATTTCCTAAACGGTCCACTGAAATTTTAATACAGATATCTTTAATCATTCGCCCATCGAGAGCCCGCTCCATTTTATTAAGTGAGGAGAACTCCATTTTATTAGCAATAGATACAGCAACATTATGCTTTACAAAAAAGATCTGACTTCCTGAAAAACTGACTACTTTATAGATATTATTCAGTTTCTCCTTCGAAAGGTTTTTAAAATCCGGCCCTAAGGTGCTTTGCTGTTCTTCTTCCGTGGGAATATATATCAAATCATAGGGGCATAAAAAGAAATCTTTTTTATTCATTAATGAAACCGGCTCCAATCCCTGCTTCTGCCTTTCAATTATTTCATTTAATGGAATAGTCTCATAGGTTCTTTTTCCTTGATCGGAAATATAAATAGCAAAAAAAAGATTGGTTCCTTTAGCTGCTTCCACATATTTATTTTTATTATTTCCTTTCTGACCCAAAGGAAACTTACTTCCTAATTCAAATTTCCTTACTTTATATATAGGACTGTGAGGTTTACTATCATTAAACTTTTCAATATTTCTGTTCATATCTTCAATACCCTCCGGAGAAAAAGCCAGTTCTGCCGTTCCTTTGTACTGAAGATAGTTTTTCAATATCTTTTGAATTCCGGTATCTGTTATGGAATTAATCGCATTTAAATCAAAGGATGAATCAATATTTTTTCTGATCGCTGTTAAAATTTTTCCTTTAGGAACTTTCACCCAGGGTAAATCAATCTTCCCATACGTCATTTCTTTATGCATAGGCTTACGAATTGCCCAGTTTACTCCCTGCTGTTTTACCCGTTCTTTATTTTTAATACCATCTTTTTCCACCCATCTTTCATAATAATTGGAAGCTTTATTTATAATTCTAAGGTTCTGTTTGAAGCTGATTATGATTTTTTCAAGCTGATTTTTCGCGTGTAAAGTAAAATCATTCCAAGGTTTAAAAAATATTTTCGGAACTTCTTTTTCAATTCTTTTTCCAGTTTGAAAATGCTGATATGCCACTTTTTCAAAGCTCATCAATTCTCTTTTTAAATCATATCGCTTTATCTCCGAATTAGCTGACATATTATTTAATAAATTAACATGCTTTCCTGTGGCACAAGCAATTACCAAAGCATCCAATGCATGATGGCGGTGATCAATTCTTTTTTTCGAAAAACCTTTGGACAATTCCACAGGAACCGTAGGCAGTAATTTTTGATATTTTTCGTTCCAGACCGTAAAAGCTTCTGACGCTGTAATCTCATTCAGCCTTTCAAAACGCGGAAGGATCAGATCATTCCAAATATCATTCAATCCCCAATCCTGTTTGAGTCTTGAAGTAATCTTTCCGCTTACAAATAGTACATTTTTGGAATTCAGCCCATCATCATTTGCTTCACTTCTTACCAGATTAGAAAGAATACCGGAGATAAACTTACTGATATAGCGGGTATCATTTATTTGTCTTTGTATCATTTCTTCAGGAATATCTTCCATCAAAAGTTTTGATCTTTTACTTCTGTTTTTAGAATAGTGTTTCTTTACAAAGTCTTCATATTCATTTAATTCAAAAATTCTGACTTCTTTTCCCTCTCCACAATCCACAGTCTGTCCATGAAACTGTTTAATAAAACCTAATCCCGTATAATTATCTTTAAGCTTGTTAACTGCCGATTCACAAATCACCTTGTTACTGAATCCATCGTCGAAAAACCTGCTCTGCGGAATGATGTGCTCTATTTCATAAGCAGGTGTAAAAAGTTTATTGAGCGGAATGATCTGTCCTGTATAAGGTGATGTATATTTCTGTTCCAGCCAAAGCTTATATCTTTTCAGATCTGCAGAGGAGGGCTGAGCCGTTTTACTAATCTTGAGAATATCATCTTCTATTTCAATATCTGAACTGAGTACTCCTTCTTCATATATTTTTAAAATTTCCTGCTGCATAGGAGAATAAGGTCTTACATTTTTAACCTTATCATCATTCGTCATTTCTGCGAGTAAGGCTCTAATACGAAGATTTGTATTCTCATTTTCCTGTACTTTAGCTGTAATCCTTCTACGGTCATCTGCTGTATTCTTCATATTCCTGCCCAACTCAATATGAATTTCATCAAAAAAAACCGTTTTTCCTCTTCCGTATTTTATCCAGATATCTTTTACTGTCCGGAGGGTTTCCGTAATGATCTGCTCTACTATAGGATTGCGAAGAGAGTGTTGTTTAAATTCTTTTAAATAAGCCTCAAGATCATTTACTGAATGCCATTTTCTTATTATAGCTGATTCCGAGTGCCTTCCATATACAATATATTGGGCCAGCCACAGTTGTAACCCCTGAAAATCATTTTTACAAATAAGATGAACCGCTTTTTCCCGGACTCTGTTTTTTATATTTTCATCATATTCTCCTGTAATCATTTTCTCAATTCTAAGCTGAGAGTTCGGATCAATAGCATCCCAATTCCAATATTTACCCAACCTCATCAGGGGCAAAAGTTTTTTTGTTGCTTTTTCAGAATATGCTCCATATTCACTCTTAAAAGGAGGGAACTTTCGATACGCCTCAAAAAAAGAAATTTCTTCAAAGCCATTCTTTTGCGCAAATGTTTTTAATGCCTTTTCAAACTCTATTTTATCTTTGACGGAATATATAATATGCCAAAGTCTCTGTTCTGTTTCTTTTGTCAAAAATCCAGCCGGAACTCCCTGTACTTTTTCTAACCTGGAAGCCATTAAAGCTCCTGTTTCATTACAGGGATACTTTTTATCTTCCACATAATTCCAACGATATTTTTCGATTTCAAGATTCAATATTTTTCCTTTAAAATCTTTTTGTTCCAGAAGATATTTTATGAGGGATTTCTGTTCCACTTCTTTTCTCTTATGAAGAAACTCAAATAGTTTTTCATAATCTTCCGTACTGTCTAAAAACTCCTTGGTTACATTATTATCATCCTCTTTTCTGTAAACAGAAAGATTAAACATCCATTGCCAGATCCGGAATTCCTGATATAAAGGATGAGATTTTGGAATTGCTTTAAGATACTGAATATGTTCTATATCATTTTCTCCTTTATATTTTCTAAACTCCAATGTACAATTACTAATAAGAGATTTCTGACTTTTTAAAGGACGTTGATAAAAAATAACATCATTCAGAAAGAGATGAACAAAATCCTTTTTACTCAGCAATAACTGGTGATCATCATTATTCCTGTATAATTCACGAATACAGTCGTAATATGCATCTTTATCCTGTAATTCAGGATGAAATTGTTTTTGGATTTCTAAAATTCGTCTTAATTCTTCCTTATAAAATTTTCTTTCAATAGTGCGAACAAGCCTGCCTTTTATTTTCTGTTCCGGTTTTATGAGTAGTGTATCATAAATGTAGCTTCCCACTGTTTTATGGGACATACTAATTTCTTTTTCAGTCTTCTTTTTAATCAATGTCCAGTCCTCTTCTCCGGGAACACGGAAACTTCTTTTTTCATTTCCTTCTTTATCCGTTTTCACATTCCTGTCATCATACAGCTCTGTGGTTACAATAAAGTCTCTCGTCTTATCTTTCCACTCATTTAAAGGTATTTTACTTGACCTTCTGTATACCCATCCATTTTCTAAAATTAATGAATACCAAATATCAGACTTCCCTTTTTGAGGCTCATCGGCTATTACATCAACAATCTTTAAAGAGTAAAATTCCACTAACTTATTGGGATTTTCCTCCTCTTCTTCTCCCCGTAGCTGATAGTAACCTCTCTTCTGATTAAAATTTAAAAGAATCCATGCCAGTTCTTCTTTTTTTATCTTTTGGGTAAGCGCTTTTTTACGCAGATAATAAATAGTCCAATCATAAGGAACTTTTTTATCATTTTCTAAAAGCTGCGGCTGACTCTGTTTAAAATCCTCCAACATTTCCAAAAAAGAATTTTTAAAAATAAAACCTGTAGAATTATAAGCTAATTTAGGCTCTCCCTCTCTGAACTTTCCCAATCGTTTTACAAAATCAATCTGAGAAGAATAATGATCGGGTAAAAAATTTAATATATATAAAATTCTATGCAGCCTTTCTCTCCGTAGTAAAGATCTTTCTCTCAGTCTTCTCACACTTCTGTATTTTGTTCTTTCCGCAGTCTGAGAAACAGTTTCACCTTTTCCAAACTTCCCTAAAATATCCTGTGTCATAGGAATAACTCGGCTTCCCATTCCCAGAATGTGCCCTTTCTTATTTTCAAAGTCATTTTCTATTAAAGCCCAGCCCACGGAATTAGTACCTACATCCAAACCTAAAATTCTTTTCATCGTGATTTATTTTAAGTATAAATCTAAAAAGAAATAAATTATCATTTTTACGGTTTTCCGTATTGCATAATAAAATATCTTGAGTACCTTTGAATCAAATTTGAAAGCAGTTCACAATAAGGATTATTCCGTTGTGAAAACATTCAAGGCGGGGCAACTCGCCTTTTTTCATTTCAAAAACACTATTTTTGCCCTCCCAATAAAAAGCAATGACGACTTTAGATTTTATACAAAAACAGATCAATTTACCGGCAAGAAGTATTAATAATACTCTCCAACTTTTATCCGAAGATTGCACTATTCCTTTTATTTCCCGCTACCGGAAGGACATGACCGGAAATCTGGATGAAACCCAGATTGAGGATATTTCCAAGCTCAATAAACAGTTTGAAGAAATTATAAAGCGTAAGGAAACGATTTTAAAATCTATTGAAGAACAAAATGCATTAAGCCCGGAACTCAAACAAAGGATTGAGGAGAGTTATGACATTCAGGAACTGGAAGACTTATACCTACCTTTTAAAAAACGTAAAAAAACCAAAGCAGACACAGCTAAGGAAAAAGGGCTTGAACCTTTGGCCAAGATCATTATGAGCCAGAAAAATGATGATGTAGTCTATCTGGCCTCAAAATATATTAATGATCAGGTTTCTACCGAGGAAGAGGCATTACAAGGCGCAAGAGATATCATGGCGGAATGGATTAATGAGAATATGTATGTCCGTAAGAACCTGCGTAGATTGTTTCAGCGTAAAGCTCTCATTTCTTCAAAAGTGGTTAAGGCTAAGAAAGAGGAAGAGGATGCTCAAAAATATTCCCAATACTTTGAATGGGAAGAAAGTTTAAACAGAATCCCATCCCACCGTCTTCTTGCCATGCTGAGAGCAGAATCCGAAGGGTTCGTTAAAACCCACGTAGGAATAGATAAAGAAGAAGCTATTGAGTTTATTGAAAAAACCATTATTAAATCCAATAATGAAAGTTCGGAACAGATTTTCCTGGCTATAAAAGACAGCTATAAACGATTACTGGAACCAGCCATTTCTAATGAAGCTTTACAGGAAGCTAAAGAAAAGGCAGATCAGAAAGCTATTGAAATATTTTCAGATAATCTAAGCCAGTTATTGCTCGCCCCACCCTTGGGAGAAAAAAGAATTCTGGCCATCGACCCGGGATATAAAAGCGGCTGTAAAGTTGTCTGCCTTGATGAAAAAGGAGATCTGCTGCATAATGAAACCATTTATCCTCATGCTCCGCAGAATGAGTCCGGAATGGCTATGAAAAAGATCCGCTCAATGGTTAATGCTTATAATATAGAGGCCATTTCTATCGGAAACGGAACAGCCAGCAGGGAAACGGAATTTTTTATTAAAAAGATAGCTTTTGATAAACCTCTACAGGTTTTTGTTGTTTCAGAAGCTGGGGCCTCTGTATACTCTGCCAGTAAAATTGCAAGAGAAGAGTTTCCCAATTATGATGTAACCGTACGAGGTGCTGTTTCCATTGGAAGAAGACTTGCCGATCCATTAGCCGAACTGGTAAAAATTGATGCAAAATCTATAGGTGTGGGGCAATACCAGCATGATGTAGATCAGACTCAGCTTAAAAATGAACTGGATTCCACAGTGATGAAATGTGTAAACTCTGTAGGAATTAATTTGAATACCGCCAGTAAGTCTCTGCTAAGCTATGTTTCCGGAATCGGTGAAAAAATGGCTGAAAACATAGTAAATTACCGGGCTGAAAACGGAGCCTTTGAAGACAGAAAACAGTTGAAAAAAGTTCCCCGTCTGGGAGAAAAGGTTTTCCAGCAGGCTGCCGCATTTATCAGGATCAGTCATGGTAAAAATCCATTGGATAATTCTGCCGTGCATCCCGAAGCCTATGGAATCGTAGAAAAAATGGCGAAAGATCTGGGGATTAAAACTCATGAACTCATTGCCAATAAAGAAAAAATAACCTTAATCCAGCCTGAAAAATATACCACGGAGGAAATTGGAATTCTGGGAATCAGAGATATTTTAAAAGAGCTTGAAAAACCTGGACTAGACCCCAGAAAAGCGGCGAAGATATTTGAATTTGATCCGAATATAAAGAGTATTAAAGATGTGAAACCGGGAATGATACTTCCGGGTATCGTTAATAATATTACAGCTTTTGGGTGTTTTGTAGATCTGGGAATTAAAGAAAGCGGTCTGGTACATATTTCCCAGCTAAAGGAAGGATTTGTTTCCGATGTGAATGAAGTGGTAAAGCTTCATCAGCATGTACAGGTAAAGGTAACAGAAGTAGACGAAATAAGAAAAAGAATTCAGCTTAGTATGATTATACAGTAAAATCGGATAAAGATTCCGTTATTTGAAGAAAATAATTCCTAATTTTAAATAAAAATTCATAAGATGACTAATCTTGAAATTATTAAAAGCACCTACGAAGGTAAAACTTCTGAAGAAAATGGAAAAAACCTTCAAAAATATCTGGCACCTGATGTTAAATGGACAGAAGCCGCCGGATTTCCGCTGAAAGGAACTTATATTGGATTTGAGAATATTGCTAAAAATGTATTTAACAGATTAGCTACGGAGTGGATTGATTATAAATTTACTCCCGAAGGATATGTTGCTGAAGGAGATCAGGTATTTGCCTACGGAAATTATAGCGGTATTCATCCGAAAACACAAAAATCATTTAATGCCAGAGTTGCTCACTTATGGAAATTAAAAGACGGATTCATTATTTCATTTGAACAGTTTGTAGACAGCAAAACCGTTGTAGATGCAATGTTTCCTGATAAATAATATTTATAAAGCTATCCTTTTGGGATAGCTTTATTCTTTATAACTTAATTGTAAAGACCTTTTTATTTATAATCTTTAGAGCTTCTACGCGGCTGCTTAATTTCAGGCCATTTTAAAGTTTCTCCTCTTTCATTCTGAGGCATTACTCTTTTTTCTCTACTGGTAAATTCCGGATCTTCAGAAGCCATATAGGCAAGTGTTGCAGTTAAGATTACATTATTTTTCACTTCATCAAAGACAATTTTATCATAAGTATCCTTCGTTGTATGCCACGTATATCCAAAATACCCCCAGTTAAGAGAGCTTAAAGAGAATCCCGGAACTCCTGCCGCTACAAAAGAAGCATGATCAGATCCACCACCACCCGGCATTCCCGGAAAATCTGTTTTAATATGTTCTTTTACATTTTTAGGAACGGCATTTAACCATCTCCCTATATATTCATAAGCATTAACAAATCCCTGCCCGCTGATATTAACTACACGGCCTGTACCATTATCCTGATTGAATACCGCCTGTATTCCTTTTATGATTTCAGGATTATCCGCTACGAATCCTCTGGATCCGTTTAATCCCTGTTCTTCACTCCCCCAAAGTCCTACTATAATCGTTCTTTTATTATCCGGATAATATTTTTTCAGGATTCTCATAGTCTCCAGCATTGTTATTACTCCGGTTCCGTTATCAGTACCACCCTGTACCCCATCCCACGAATCAAGATGTGCGGAAAGTATTACATATTCATCCGGTTTTTCTTTTCCTTTAATCATTCCGATGGTGTTAAAGGTTTTAGCTTCGGGAAGTATTTTAGACTGTGCTTCAATCTTAATTTTAGGTTTAGCTCCTTTCTCTACCATTCTAAATAGCATTCCATAGTCTTCCATCTCAATATCGATCATAGGTATACTAGTCGTTTTTGCTCCAAAAATTCTGTTGGCCCCCATAATCCCCGTCCAGTTAGAAATAGCAATACCTGCTGCTCCTGCTTTTTCCAAAGCCTCAGGAAGAGTATTATTATCATAACCTATATTTTTAATATATTCTCTAAAGTCTGATGAAGCCTGTTCTTTTTCAGCTTTAAGCTTTTCATATAATTCAGGGGTTGCAAATTCCTTGATCTGTTCATCTGAACGTCCGATTTTCTGATATTGTGACATCAATACAATTTTTCCTTTTGCAGAAGGAAGCCATTGATCGAATTGAGCTTTAGAAGAAACTTTTGGTAAAACAATCACTTCTGCTTCTACCGGTTTTCTAGTTGGCGGACTCCATGCCAGCTGCATCGCTGACAAAGATTTCACTCTGGGATAAGTCATATCTACATGAGTCATTCCTCTTTGCCATCCTTTCCATGTTCCAAACTGTTGAAGATCAGCTTCTATACCCCACGAACGAAGTTTGTCTGCACTCCATTCATTAGAAGCTAACATTTCCGGGCTTCCTACCAAACGCGGGCCGATACCGTCTAAAAGCTCATATGCCATTTCTTCAAGCTGAGAATGGGCATTAACTTCATTAACAAAATTTTCTACTACAGGATTTAAGTTTTCTCTGATACTTGACGATCCCTGAGCCCAAAAGAATTGTGATGCCAACATTAAAGCCGGCATTGTAAAAAATTTATTTATCTTCATAATTCTTAATAATTACGCTAAAGATAATAAGAATTCAATAAAAATTAAAACAGGAATAAATGATATGGTATCATAAAAGAATTTCAGAACAAGGAAAACTACAGATTTTATAATTATCAAAAAATGCTGAAGTTTTCGAAATAAAAA
>NZ_JALAHD010000202.1 GCF_022712095.1 Chryseobacterium sp.
AATATCTAAGACATTTATAAACTTAATTCCTTTACCATATTGTTCTTTTGAAGCATTAATTCCATTCTTAAACTCCAATAAATCCCCCAACTTCTTCGTTTGCCACTCTCCTTCAAAGCCCGGAAATCTCAAAGGGGGAACATTGACTAATTCATATCCTCAAGGTTTAAAAAACCTTAATTGCTTTCCTTTGAGATTAATTTAAAATTTAAGCAAAATGAATAAAAAACGAATTTCAGAAGTAATCATACTTTGGAAAGCAGACAAGAAGCAGTATGTAAAGAAATCAAGCTTTTCAGCTTATACACTTCTGATTGAAAATCATTTACAACCTGTTTTTGGTGATCAATTTATTGTTGAAGAGACTGATGTACAAAACTTTGTATTCCAGAAATTGGAATCAGGTTTGAGTCATAAGACAATTAAAGATATACTGATTGTGCTGAAGATGATTCTCAAATTTGGTGCAAAACATAAATGGTTGGATTATACCCCTTTTGATATACAGTTTCCTACAGAGCGTGAAAAACATAATATTGAAGTATTAAGCCGGGCAGATCAAAAAAAAATAATGAATTATATACAGGAACATTTTACATTCAGAAACTTAGGTGTATATATCTGCTTGAGTGCAGGTATGCGTATCGGAGAAGTGTGTGCATTAACCTGGGAGGATATAGACACCGATAACGGAGTTATTAGTGTTAATCGTACCATCCAGCGTATTTATGTGATTGAAGAAGGAAATCGTAGAACGGAACTGATTTTAGATACGCCAAAAACCAAAAACTCCATTCGGGAAATTCCAATCAGTAAGGATTTATTGAGGATATTGAAACCATTTAAAAAAATCGTCAATCCATCATTTTTTGTTCTGACAAACGATGCTAAACCTACAGAACCTCGAACATACCGCAGTTACTATAAAAACTTAATGAAAGAACTCAATATGCCGGAACTAAAATTTCATGGTCTAAGGCATAGTTTCGCCACAAGATGTATCGAAAGTAATTGTGATTACAAAACTGTAAGTGTACTTTTAGGACATTCCAACATCAGTACTACTTTAAATCTTTATGTACATCCTAATATGGAACAAAAGAAGAAAGCTATTGAACAAATGTTTAAGGCATTAAGGTAGTTGTGAGGGGATAATTATGAGTTATGATAGTCATTTTTATTACATTTGTAGATATATCGTAACTCATAATCTCTAATGGCATTTACCGAAGATAATATATCACAAATTCCAGCACTCAAACTACTTATTAATTTGGGGTATAATTACTTATCTCAAAGCGAAACCTTAAAATTTCGAGAGAATAGAGAAAGTAATGTGATTTTAACCGATATCCTCCGAGAACGTTTGATGCATATTAATGATATTAAAATCGGAAGCAAGAAGACGAAATTTGAATCGGCAAACATTGAAAAAGCTATTCAAAAGCTTCAGGATATACCACTTTCTGAGGGATTGGTACAAGCTTGTAATCAAATCTACAATTTATTGGTATTTGGCCACGCTTTAGAACAATCTATTGATGGAGACAAAAAAAGTCATACAATTCAATATATTGATTGGGAAAATCCCACTAATAATCATTTTCACATAACGGAAGAATTTTCTGTATTACGTACAGGACGAAAAGACACATATAGACCTGATATTGTTTTATTTGTTAATGGTATTCCATTAGCTGTTATAGAATGTAAAAGTCCAACAATTAAAGAACCAATAAAACAGGCTATTTCACAGCATATTAGGAATCAACAGGAAAATGGCATCCAGAATCTCTATGTGTACAGTCAGGTGTTATTGGCAACCTCATTGTTAGAAACTAAATATGCCACCACTAACACTAAAGAAGAGTTTTGGGCAATCTGGAAAGAAAAGGAAGCTCAGTTTATTGACGGTTTAGACGTATTAGTAAATACTGCTTTATCAAAGCATATAGAAGCAAAGCTTTTCTCAAATCCGGATATTAGAACCCAATCAGACCATATTGCATATCAGGAAAAGTACCAACAATATGTAGCACCTACCCAACAAGATATTTTTATCCAAGGTTTGTTTAGTCCTGAGCGTTTATTAAATATTGTTAAGGATTTTATTTTATTTGAAGCTGGTGTTGTCAAAAAAATAGCCCGTTTTCAGCAGTTCTTTTCAATCAACAAAATCATTGAACGGATTAAACCTGTTCGTAATGGCAAAAGGAAAGGCGGTGTTATCTGGCACACACAAGGGAGTGGAAAATCTTTGACAATGGCAATGTTAGCTCGTAAAATTCAGGATACAATAAATAACCCTCAGATTATTTTAGTAACAGATAGAATTGATTTAGACGGACAAATTACAAAAACATTACAAAAAGTTGAAGTTGATGTAATTAATGCCGCATCTGGTAAACAGCTGGTAAGCTTACTGAAAGGTAATGGTGATTTTGTGATTACTACCATCATCAATAAGTTTGATGCAGCGGTCAAAAGTTTGTCAGATAATCAATTAACCAGTCACAACATTTTTGTGTTGATTGACGAAGCACACCGAACACAGCATGGTATCTTTAATGTGAATATGGAAAAAGTATTGCCTAACGCCTGCTTTATCGTATTTACAGGAACACCTTTGATGAAAAAACAAAAAAACACAGCAAACAAATTTGGAGGAATAATAGATACTTATCCCATATCAGAAGCGGTTGAAGATGGAGCTATCGTGCCTATTTTATACGAAGGAAGATTAGCGGTACAGGATGTAAACCGAAAAGTACTTGATAAAAGTGTGGATATGGTAATGGAAGACCTAGAAGAATATCATCGTGCCGATTTGAAAAAGAAAATGAGCCGGGCAAGGTTGATTACTAAAACGGAACAAAATATTGACCAAATTGCTTTTGACATCAGCAAGCATTTTCAATCAAACTGGGGAAAAGATAAAACAGGAATACATTCAGGCTTCAGGGGTATGGTGGTTTGTCCAGATAAATTAACTGCCGTTAAATATAAGAAAGCATTTGACCTTATTGGGAAAGTGAGAACGGAAGTAGTAATGTCGGCTCCCGATACAAGAGAAAATAATGAAGATATACACAGCTCTGAATCGCCCGAAGTCACTCAATATTATGAGTTGTTAAAGACTAAATACGGTCAGCGGATTGATGAGGACATCATACAGCAATACGAGAAGGGAGAAAACATTGAATTACTGATTGTTATTGATAAGCTTCTTACCGGATTTGATGTACCTCAGACGATTGTGATGTATCTATGCCGTAAGTTGCGGGAACACACATTGCTTCAGGCAATTGCCAGAGTAAATAGAGTTTTTCCGGGCAAGGATTATGGATATATTATTGACTATGCAGGTATAATGGAAGAACTTCAGGAAGCTTTGGAAAATTATTCTGGGGATGATAATTCTTTTGATCCAAAAGATCTAGCAGGCTCTTTAACAGATATCTCACAAGAAATAAATAAATTACCTCTTGCTCATACCGATTTGTTGAATATTTTTAAAACAATCAATAATAAGCAGAATATTGATGAATATATCGTTTTTTTATCCGATCAATATATAAGAGATGATTTCTATAATAAATTTAATGTTTTTGCAAGAATACTAAAAGTAGCATTATCATCTATTGACTTTCATAATCAAACACCGGAGCAAGAAATTAAGCAATATAAAGACGATCTTAAAAAATTTGCAGGTATTCGTGTCGCAGCAAACTCGATTTATCTGGATAAAATCAGTTTTACACAATACGAAAAGCAATTGCAGAAATTGCTCGATCAACACGTTATTACAGAGGAAATCATTCGTTTAGTAGAACCTTTGAATATTTTAGATACAGAAGCCTTTGCTGAGGAAGTTGAAAAATTGATAGGCCCAAGAGCAAAGGCTGAAAAGATTGCAGCTGCAACTTCAAAATATTTATCTATCAATATTGATACTAATCCTGCGTTATTCAAAAAACTATCTGAACTAATCAGCGAAACTATTGCAGAAATGCGTGCCAATCGCCTGTCTGAAATTGAAGCATTAAGAAGGTTGACCGACTATAAAGAACAAGCTGCAAAAGGTTTTTCTGATGATATTCCAGATATTATTAAAGAAAAAAGTAGAAATATTGCTGTTTTTCAACTGCTAAAACAAGAAAGTGATTTAATCGATAAAGAAGTAGAAATCACAAAAATGTTTGATGAAATTGTTTCAAAATTTGAAGTTATAGACTGGCATAAACGCACTGATATTATCAATAAAATCGAATTAGATTTTGGAGATTATTTAATGGATGTATTTGATGTTTCTATGGCTAAAGCAGATGAATTAACAAAAAAATTAATTGATATTGCCATCGCAAACAGATAATGAAAGAAAGCATTCAATACGGAAAACAAGAGATAGAATTTGAATTACAATACTCTAATCGCAAAACAATTGGTATTAAAATATTGCCAGACACTTCTGTCTTTGTAGTAGCTCCATTAGAAATATCGTTGGAAAAAATTAAAGAATTACTTTTAAAAAAAGCCCACTGGATATGCAAACAACAGTCTTATTTCTTGAATTTTGATGCAACGGAAATCTCCTATGAAATAAAGTCCGGGTATTCTATCTTATATTTAGGAAGGCAGTATAAATTAATTGTTGAAAAATCTGACAAAGAAGAGGTTACCGATAAAGGAAATCTGTTTTTAATTACAGTAAAAAATAAGGAAAAAGCAAAAATGCTTTTCGATGAGTGGTTAAAACAAAGAGCTCACAGTAAAATAAGCGAAATAGCAAAACCTATCATTAAAAAATTTTCAGAACGCTTCAAGGCTCCGAATCACATTTATTTTCAGGATATGCCCACCAGATGGGGAAGTTGTACCATTAAAAATAAACTTATCTTCAATCCTAAATTAATTCACACTCCTAAAAGGTGTATCGAATATGTCATTATGCATGAATTGTGTCATACGGTTCATAAACACCATAATAAGGATTTTTTTGATTTACTCACTTTGATGATGCCTGATTGGGAGAAAAGAAAGGAAAAATTAGATTCATTTGCATAATTATAATTCTCTTGTTCTATAA
>NZ_JALAHD010000203.1 GCF_022712095.1 Chryseobacterium sp.
CTGTAATATGACTAAAACTTGTATAACATCATGAAAAAACTTTTATATATCGGATTTTCGACGCTTATTTTGGGAATACTCACTGTTTCCTGTAATAACGATGATGATTATCAGACCATAGAATCTGTAGATAAGATAAAAATTGACAGTGTAAAGATTATGTATGACACGATGAATGTATTTGCTATTCAGAGTATCAGGACTTATTCTACCTATTCATCAAGCTGTGAAGGCTTCTATGGTTATGATTATATACATAATGACAGCTTATCCCGTACAGTTACCGCCTATAAATACAGAACGAATGGATCATGTGCACAAGGAAACCATATAGGAATGAATCAGATTAATTTCAGACCACAGCAGACAGGTACTTATACTTTTAAATTCTGGAACGGAGATAATAACTGGATTACCAGGACAATTGTTGTACAGTAATGAAATGGATTTATCTCTTAAGCTTATTGATTACCATTCCACTTTTTGGTCAGAAAATTATCTGGCAGGAAGGTCAGAAACTTAATTGGAGCCAATTTAAAAGTAACACAAACAAGAAAGGCAATAATGTTGTGGCCTATACCCATTGTGGATGGGAATATACTGTTGTGACTTCTACTAATCCCAATATTCCGATAAAAATTGAAATTATTACTATTTTCAATGAAGATAAATCCTGGAAAGATCCCAAGCATATTAATGATTATGTGCTGAATCATGAACAGAAACACTTTGATATAGCAGAAATATATGCGAGGAAACTCCGTAAAGAAGTATCTGAAAAGATTAAGACATCGGGAGATTTTAAAAGAAGTTTTCAGGCTCTTTATAATAGGGTCTCCAACGAATATAGGGATTTCCAAATCCTATATGATAAAGATACCCAGCATGGGATTAATGAAGAAAAACAAGCTGAGTATAATGTGGTTATTACAAGAGAATTGGAAAATTTAAAAAACTTTAAAGACATTTGAAATTTCTCAATAAGATTATCCGGGAATTATTAGATCAGAATGCAGATTTATCGGCATTCAATATTGTGCTGCCCGGAAAGCGTCCTATTGTTTTCATCAGACAGATATTGGAAGAAAACAATTATTCAGGTTTTTTGCCCAGTTTTTTTACCATTGAGGAGCTGATTAATGGAATTGCAGATCAGCAGCCTGTTCAGGGGATTTCACTTTGGTTATTTGCTTATGATGTGTATAAGGGTCTTCATCTTATTCCTGATGATGATTTTGCAGAGTTTCTCAAATGGTTTCCTACTTTGCAGAAAGACTGGGATGATATTCTGAAGTTTTCTGAAAGTGGAGATCAGGCTGTGCTGCAGTATATGTTTGACGAGGAGAGGATTAAAGACTGGGCACAAAATTTGGGTGAAGAAGATGTTCCGAGAAAAAAGTTTCTGAATTTCTGGAAGAATATGACCGTCTATTTACCGGTATTAAAACAAAAGCTTAGTGAGAAGAATTGGGCTACTTCAGGAATGATTCATGAGATCGCGAAAGCAAAGATCGAGGGATATGCAAAAGCCACTTCTGACCGGTTTGTTTTTTGTGGATTTAATGCTTTTACACCGGTAGAAGAGAAGCTGGTAAGAAATTTATTGCAATGGGATAAAGCACAATGCTTTTTTCAGGCTGATCATTATTACTTTGATGACGAAAGGCAGGAAGCCGGGAAATTTCTCCGTAATCATAAAACATGGAAAGAATTTAATGAAAGCCGAGCTTTTCAATGGATTGAAGACGATTTCAATCAGCCTAAAAATATGAAAGTATACGAAGTTTCCGGAAATATTACCCAAACAAAAGTACTGCCGGAGATTTTTGAATCTATAGAAAGTGAAACTTACTCTAATACAGCAGTTGTTTTATTGGATGAAAATCTTCTTCCTGCAAGCCTTGACGTCATGCATGCAGTTAAGAATCTTAATATTACAATGGGTTTTCCACTGAAAAATCTATCTTTTTCGAATGCTATAATACAGTTGTTCTATTTGCAGAAACAATTGGAAAAGAATAAATCATCTTACTATTACAGAGATATTTTTCCTATCATAGAAGAATTTCCTACTTCTCCTGAGGATGAACAACTTATCAGTGAATTTAAAGCTAAAATAGAAGAAAGGAATATTGTGTATATTTCCGGTAAGCTGATGAAAGAACTTTTATCCGGTCTTTCTTATTTTAACCTTCTTTTAAAAGCGGATTCTACAGAAGAATATCTGAGAATGTTAATTGAATTTTGCCAGCGCATAAAATGGCTGGAAATAGATGATATTCAATATGAAAATATATCCCATTTTGAAAACTCATTCCGGCTGATAAGAAATCAGATTGCGCCTTATAGTTTTGAGATCAAAATGGAGACGCTTGAAATTCTGATCAATCATTATATTAATTCTGAAAGTATTGATTTCCAGGGGGAGCCCTTAAGAGGGCTGCAAATAATGGGATTGCTTGAAACCAGGCTGCTTAATTTTGATAATGTAATCCTGCTTTCCGTAAATGAAGGAAAGCTTCCTTTGGGAAACTCTCAAAATACTTATATTCCTTTTGATATAAGGAAATTTTTCAACCTTCATACTTTCCTCGAAAATGACAGTATCTATGCCTATCATTTTTATAGGCTGATTCAGGATTCTAAGAATGTTCACTTATTATTTAATGCTTTAAGTTCCGGAGTGAATACAGGAGAGAAGAGTAGGTTCATCACCCAAATTGAAATGGAAAGCAATCACCCTATAGAATATTTCATTATTGAGAATTCTTCAGAGCCAATTCTAAGTGAACCTGTAGAAATTTTGAAGACTCCGATTGTTTTGGAAAGACTCCAGAAATGGAAATCCAAGGTATCTGCTTCCCACCTGACAAGTTATCTTTATAATCCCATAGATTTTTATCTGTCCAAGATTCTCAATACCTCTGAAACTGATGAAATAGAAGAAGAATTATCGGTAAGAAATTATGGGAATTTGGTTCATTATACACTTCAAGAAATATATGAAGTACTTAAGTTTAAAGTTTTAAAAAATAGTGATTTAGAAAAATCAATTAAAGCTATAGATGAATATATGAATGTAGCGATTGAAAAATTAAAGCATCAGCCGGAATTCTATGAAAAAGGAATGAATTATGTACATAAGGCTATAGCTAAAAAAGTAGTTGAAAGTATTTTGAACTATGATCTTGATCTGGTAAAAAAAGGGAATAAACTAGAAATTCTCGACATAGAAAAAAGGTTTGAGAATGTTGATTTTTATCTTGATGAAAATACGATGGATAAAATTTCTTTTTTTGGATTTATCGACAGGATAGACCGTTTGAACGGCACGCTTAGGATCATAGACTATAAGACAGCTAAAATCAAAAATCTCAATGTAAAGATAGATCAGGATAATGTAGAAGGATATTTTCATAACAGTGATAGAAAGCAGGCATTGCAGCTTTGTATTTATCAGTATGTTGTACAGAACCTTCCGGAGTTCTGGGGACTTCCTATTGAAACCGGAATATGGAGCTTCGCAGAAGCCAGGAAAGGAGTGGTTCCTTTACAGTTTGAAAAAGGAGGAATAGAAGAAGCTATGACCTCCATCAAAAACCTTATCAATGAAATCCTGAATCCGGATTTACCTTTTACGGAAAATAAAAAATCATATGCAAATTAATAAAAATGCATCCCCAAAGGAGATGCACTCTTTGATATGAGAAGCTATATGAAAGTGTTTTTTATAATTTGACTTTTTTGCCAATGATCTTCCCATTTGCTAAAATAACCTGAACCATATAAACTCCTGAATCTAAACTTCTTGACTCAAATTGAGTCTGTTTTACTTCTTGATTTTGTATCAGGTTTCCGGAAATACTGTAAATAGATACAGACTTAATATCACTACCGGATTTTATAATGACTTGTCTATTTTGAGTATATATATCAGGATTGGTATTTTGATTGTCAGGAGTACTTATTAATTTGTTAAACTGTAAGTTGTAATACTGAGTAGCAACTTCAAATGTATAGCTATTGTTCTCCATATTATTTAAATTAATTCCTCCTTCTTTGGAATATTCTTCTTGGGAAACTGTCTTTATCAGATTCTTATTCTCATCAAAAATATATATGGCAAGGAGTTCATCCTCTTTTACTCTAAGGGAAAGAATATGATTACTTTCAGCTTTTACAATTTCTTTTTCTTCAATTACTCGTGGAGTGTTTTTAATA
>NZ_JALAHD010000204.1 GCF_022712095.1 Chryseobacterium sp.
AACAAATGTTAGTTAGTTTTTATGGATTTTTCAGTTGAATATTTAAAGTTGGATCAATTAAGGGATTTACAGTCTAAAAGATTAGTGAACTTAATTGGTTACCTTGAGCAGAAGTCAAGCTTCTATCAAGAGAAATTTAAAGCAGCTGGAATATCTTCACAAGACATTAGATCAATTGAAGATATTACTAAACTGCCGATTACTTATAAGCAAGACTTAAGAAACAATTATCCTTTTGGATTGTTTACGGTTCCAAAACATGAACTTCAGAGAATTCACTGTTCCAGTGGAACTACAGGAAGGCCGACAGTGGTGGGATATACGAAAGAAGATGTTGATCTTTTCAGTGAGGTGGTCGCAAGATCATTGAATGCTGCCGGAGCTCAGCCCGGAATGCAATTACACAACGCTTACGGATACGGAATCTTTACCGGAGGGCTAGGACTTCATTATGGAGCTGAAAAGCTAGGCATGAGTGTTTTGCCTATCTCAGGTGGGATGACGACAAGACAAGTGGATTTAATCATGGATTTTAAACCTGAAGTGATCTGCTGTTCCCCTTCCTATGCTTTAACAATTGCAGATGAGTTTGCGAGTCGGGGAATTTCCGGAGACGAAATCAGTTTAAAATATGCTGTATTAGGTTCGGAACCATGGACTGAGATTATCAGAGGACATATTGAAAACAGATTGGGACTGGATGCAACCAATATCTATGGGCTTAGTGAAATTATTGGTCCCGGAGTTTCCATGGAAGACTGGGAAGAAAAAGGAGGAGCCTATATTTGGGAGGATCATTTTTATCCTGAAATATTAGATCCTGTGACCCAGGAACCTGTTCCGTTTGGAGAAGAAGGGGTATTGGTAATTACTACTTTAACTAAAAAAGCAATGCCGCTTTTACGGTACTGGACCAATGATATTACCAGTCTTTATTACGATAGCAACGCCAAAAGAACTATGGTGAAAATGAAACCTATTCTTGGACGAGCAGACGATATGCTGATCGTAAGAGGGGTAAATGTATACCCAAGTCAGATTGAAGAAGCGTTTTCTCATGTAAAAGGAGTAGTACCAAATTATTACCTGACTCCGATTGAAAAAGAACATATGTGTGTGGCCTTGGATGTAGATGTGGAAATAGATGATCTGTTTGTAAAAGAACAGCGTTTACCAATCAATAGTGATGAATACAGTGCATTTATCAATAAATTTGAAAGAAGCGTAGAGAATGAAATTAAGAGAAGGGTAGGAATTACCACTAAAGTGAAGATTCACTCTCAGGATGCTTTGCCTAAATGTGAAGGAGGGAAAATTAATAGAATATTAAAGCAGAAATAAAGTTTACAATAGTATCATGACAAGAAAAATTGTGGAAATATTACAATACAACTTAAAAGAAGGTACAGGTAAAGATTTTCATCAGATAATGCAAGAAATAAGTGTTCCTTTGCATGCTCGCCATTCTATTGAAGTTATATTCTACGGAAATTCCCTTCACAATTTGGATTGTTACTGTCTCATACGTGCCTTTGAGAATGAAGAAAAAATGAATTCGGTTCTTGAGGATTTTTATTCTGGGAGCGATTGGAGGAATGGGCCACGAGAGGATATAATCAGTAAAATTGATAACAGTATAAAATCAATTATATCATTGCCTCTGAGTGCGGTGGAAGAACTTAAAGGTAGTAAGGCGGAGGATTTTATTAAGTATTAAAAGAAATAGAGATATAAAACAGAAATGAATTCATTTTATAAACTAAAGACCGTAAAGGTTAAGAAAGATACCCATGATGCCGTAAATGTAGCGGTGGAAATTCCGGAGGAACTGAAAGATAAGTTCAGGTTTAAGCAAGGACAATATGTTAATTTCCGAATGATGATCGATGGAAATGAAGAAAGACGTTCCTATTCTATCTGTAATGCTCCAAGCGAAAAAAGTAACACATTGGAAGTATTGGTTAAGCTTCTGGAAGGGGGAAAGGTATCAGGATATTTCAATAATACACTTTGTGAAAATGAAGTATTGGAAGTGATGCCACCGATGGGAAGTTTCAACACGACTTATCATCCGGCCAATACTAAAACATATATTGGTCTGGCTGCGGGCAGTGGTATTAGCCCTATTCTTTCCAATTTAAAAGAAAGCCTTTATCAGGAACCTAAAAGCAATGCTTACCTGTTCTATAGTAATAGAAGCATGGAGCATGTGATGAAAAAGGAGGAAATTGAAAAACTGGTTCAGGATTTCAACGGAAGATTAAAAGTAGTTTACTTGGTGAGTCGTGAGAAACATGAAGATCCTGTTTTTGAAGGAAGAATTTCTCCGGAAAAACTAGATCAGCTGTTTGAGAGATATACCGATATTAATGTTCAGGATTCTACTTATTTCATTTGTGGACCTGCTGAAATGATCAAAGGTATTTCCGAATATTTGAAAAAAGATAAAAAAGTACCTGCTATACAGGTTTTGTATGAATACTTCACCGCTCCTGATGAAGAAGGTTCGGAGGAGATGAGTGATGAATTCAAAGCCATAGCCAATATTGAAAGTATGGTAACAGTAATTATCGATGATGATGAATACTCGTTCCATTTAAATTCAAAGAAAGAAAGTATTTTAGATAAAGCATTGAAAGATCAGCTTCCTGTTCCTTTTGCCTGTAAAGGAGGAGTTTGCTGTACGTGTAAGGCACAGGTCTTAGAAGGGGAAGTTTTCATGGAGAAGAACTTTGCACTTACCGAGGAAGAAGTAGCCAAAGGTTATGTATTAACATGTCAATGTCACCCGACTACGAATGTGGTGATGCTTAATTATGATGTTTAATTAATCGATTTGATAATGTGGCAATTTGAAAATTCAACAGTTTCAGAAGATTTTCAGATTGTATTATTTTCAAATTATTCAAATTAGAAAAAATGGATTTAGAAAAATTTGTTCAATACGTTCAAGAAGAAAACAAGGTAGAGCCAAAAGATGTGATGCCTGAAGATTACAGAAAGTTATTGGTTCGTCAGATTTCACAGCATGCACATTCTGAAGTAGTGGGAATGCTGCCGGAAGCAAACTGGATTTCAAGAGCACCTTCTTTAAGAAGAAAAATGGCTCTTTTAGCGAAAATTCAGGATGAAGCAGGTCACGGATTATATCTGTATGCTGCTACTGAAACATTAGGAAACGGAAAACTAACAGCAGACAGAGATACTACTTATAATGATATGCTAAGTGGAAAAGCTAAGTATTCAAGTATATTTAATTATCCTGCTCTTAGCTGGGCTGATATAGGAACGATCGGTTGGTTGGTAGATGGAGCAGCAATTATGAACCAGGTTATGCTTATGGGAAATTCTTATGGTCCTTATTCAAGAGCGATGGTAAGAATCTGTAAAGAAGAATCTTTTCACCAAAGACAGGGGTATGAAATCTTAATGGCACTTTGCCGTGGAACAAAAGAGCAGAAAGAAATGGCTCAGGAAGCATTAAACCGTTTCTGGTGGCCGGCTTTAATGATGTTCGGACCTAATGATGAGCACTCTCCCAACTCAAAGATTTCTATGAATTACAGAGTAAAACGTGAAAGTAATGACAGCCTTCGTCAGAGATTTATTGATGTTACTGTTCCACAAGCTGAATTTTTAGGACTAACAGTTCCTGATGAAAATTTGAAGTGGAATGAAGAAAGAGGTCATTATGATTTCAGCGAGCTTCCTTGGGAAGAATTCAATGAAGTATTAAAAGGTAATGGACCTTGTAATAAAAAAAGATTACAGACTAAAGTGAAAGCACAGGAAGAGAATGCCTGGGTAAAAGAAGCAGCCGTAGCTTTTGCTGCAAAACAGGAAAAAGTAATCTAAATATATAATCAACTAAGTTTAAAATATAATAATTCAAAAGATGAGTCAATTAGATATGTGGGAAGTGTTTATCCAAACTAAACCGGGAATGTCCCACAAACACGCAGGAACAGTACAGGCACCAACAGCAGAACTTGCATTACAGAATGCAAGAGATGTTTATACAAGAAGAATGGAAGGGACAAGCCTTTGGGTGGTTCCAAGTAAATATATTGTAAGCTCGGAAGGTATGGAACAGGATGCATTTTTTGATCCGGCTGATGACAAATTATATCGTCACCCTACTTTTTATAATATTCCTAATGATGTAAAAAATATGTAAGATGAACGCATTATATAATTATCTGTTAAAACTGGCTGATGACAGCCTTATTATGGGTCAGAGATTATCTGAATGGTGCGGAGAAGGACCTTATCTTGAAGAAGATATTGCTCTGGTAAATGTTGCATTAGATGAACTGGGACAAGCTAATAATTTTTATCAGTATGCTTCAAGAATTGCTGATAACGGCACAACTGAAGATGATATAGCTTTTCTAAGATATGAACCTGATTATGTGAACGCACACTGGGTAGAACTTCCTAATGGAGACTATGCTCAGACTGTTCTTAAAGTATACGTATTCGCTGTATATCAGAAATTGTTATATCAGGCTTTATCTGAATCAGCGGATGAAGATCTGTCAGCGATTGCCCAGAAATCATTAAAAGAAGTGAAGTACCATTATACACATGCTTCTTCATGGATGAATATTTTTGCACAAGGTACGGAAGAAAGTAAAAAACGTCTTACCAATGCTATTGAAAATATCTGGGAATATACGAAAGGATTATTTGCAAAAGTAGAAGGAGAAAGCGAATTAAGTGCTTTAAATGTAGTACCTAATGCTGATGAATTATATCAGCAGTTCATCTCCATTACAGAAAAAGATTTCCAGGAATTCGGATTGGAGTACCCTGCAAAAGATCACTTTATGCAGCCTAGATCCAGAACCGGATATCATACAGAATACTTCGGATATATTCTTTGCGAATTACAATATATGCAGAGAGCTTATCCTGGATGTACATGGTAATATTAATGTAACTGATCCTAAGCTCAGCATCTGCTAAAAGGGTTGTTACATTCATACATTGTTAAATTGTTATATTAATTCAACATTGAATAATTTAATAAACATACTAAAAGAGATTCCCGATCCGGAAATTCCGGTAATCAATATTGTGGAGCTGGGTATCGTAAGAGAAGCAACACCTACAAGTGACAATACCTGCGAGGTGGTGATTACTCCTACTTATTCTGCCTGTCCTGCAATGTTTAATATCGAAGAAGATATTATCAAGCTGATGAAGGAAAACGGATGGGATGCAAAGGTGGTTACCAAAATGTTTCCGATATGGACAACGGACTGGTTAACCGATGAAGCGAGAGAAAAGCTTAGAGTATATGGCATTACACCTCCTGAGAAAGGAGCGGATGAGCATCATATAGGAAAACCAAAAAAATGTCCGCGTTGTGGATCTATGCATACAAAACAGATCAGTAGGTTTGGTTCTACATTATGTAAAGCCTCCTATCAATGCTTGGATTGTCTGGAGCCTTTTGATTACTTTAAATGTCATTAGAAATGATTAACTTTAGTGAAATTAACATTAAAGTAATTATTTATCATTAACTTATTAATAACCAATCCAGTATGTATACACAACTTGATATTGAGTCACACTTTGACGGAAAACTGAAAATTGCTTATCTGAACCAGCCTGCAACCATGAATGCACTTACAAAACCCTCTTTAGCTGAGCTAAAAGATTTTGTACATTCATGCAGTGAAGACCCAACAGTACGATGTGTGGCAATTTCCGGTAGAGGAAAAGCTTTCTGCTCAGGGCAAAACCTTGATGAAGCATTTACCGTAGGAAAAGAACATCACGATCATGACATCATCAGAAAAATTGTAGTGGATTATTATAATCCTTTGGTAATGGAAATTACCCGTTGTAGAAAGCCCGTAGTTGCTTTGGTAAACGGACCGGCTGTGGGAGCGGGAGCAATGTTGGCTCTTATTTCAGACTTTGTACTGGCTCATGAAAGTTCTTATTTTTCTCAGGCGTTTTCTAATATCGGGTTGATTCCTGATACAGCCGGAACTTATTTCTTACCTAAACTTTTAGGAAGACAGCTTGCTAATTATTTAGCATTTACTGGAAAGAGATTACCAGCTTCGGAAGCCAGATCTTACGGATTGGTAGCTGAGGTTTTCAGCGAAGAAGAATTTATTCCAAAATCTATGGAAGTATTGGAAAAGCTTTCCAATATGCCTACAGCAGCTATTAAGCTGACTAAAAAGGCGTTTGCACATTCTTATGACAATACGTTAAAGCAACAGCTTGAGTTGGAAGCAGACTTACAGCAGGAAGCTTCGGAAACAGAAGACTTTTTAGAAGGAGTAAATGCTTTTTTACAAAAAAGAAAGCCTGACTATAAAGGAAAATAGAATTTTAAATAATTAATCACAGGGATAGTTTTGAATTTTCAAAACTATCTTTTTATAAGAAATAGTAATATGAATGTAGGAATTATTGGGGCTGGAACTATGGGCGTAGGTATTGCCCAGGTTGCAGCAACAGCAGGCTGCGAAGTTGTTTTATATGATGCGCAGTCACCGCAGATAGACAAAGCACTGGCCGATCTGGAAAAAACACTTCAGAAGCTGGTTGAAAAATCTAAAATTTCTCAGGAAAAAGCAACCTCCATAAGAAACAATATTAAGAAAGCTGAAAATCTGCAGGATTTAAAAAATTCTAATTTAGTGATTGAAGCGATTATTGAGAATAAAGAAATTAAAACTAAAGTTTTCACAGAACTTGAAACCTATGTTTCTGAAAACTGTATCATAGGTTCCAATACATCATCCATTTCCATTACTTCATTAGGTGCACAACTAAAAAAACCGGAACGGTTCATAGGAATTCACTTCTTTAATCCGGCTCCTTTAATGCCATTAGTAGAAGTTATTCCTTCATTATTAACCGGAAACTCTTTGCCGGAAAAAATATATAACCTGATGAAAGATTGGGGGAAAGTTCCGGTTATTGCTAAAGACATTCCAGGTTTCATTGTAAACAGAATTGCACGTCCATATTATGGAGAAGCTATAAGAATAGTAGAGGAAAATCTGGCGACTCCTGAACAGGTAGATGAAGCGATGAAAAGTTTAGGGAACTTTAAAATGGGACCCTTTGAATTAATGGATCTGATCGGTATTGATGTGAACTTTGCAGTAACAACTACTGTTTACAAAGACTATTTCTACGATCCGAAATATAAACCGTCTTTATTACAACAGCGTATGTCCGAAGCCAAACTTCACGGAAGAAAAACCGGAAAAGGTTTCTATGATTACAGTGAAGGAGCAGAAAAACCTGTTGCTCAAAAAGATGATGCATTATATCAGTATATCTTTTTAAGAATCATTTCAATGCTTATCAATGAGGCAGTAGAAGCAAAAAGATTGGGAATAGCGGTTGATGAAGATATTGAATTGGCAATGCAGAAAGGTGTTAATTATCCAAAAGGACTATTAGGCTGGGGAAAAGAAATCGGATATTCCAAAATATCTGAAACCCTTCAGAATCTTTATACGGAGTATCAGGAAGAGAGATATAAACAAAGTCCTTTATTAAGAAAATTAAATTAAAAATGAGCTAATGTGACGATTTGAAAATGGATAGTTTCATAAATTTTCAAATTGCCATATTTTCAAATTAATCAATTGGATATGACACCAAGACAAGTTGTAGATTATATGATGGAGAAAGATTATTTCTCCCAGTTTTTAGGAATAAAGATTATAGATATTCAGGAAAATTATTCTCTAATAGAAATGACTATCACCAAACAGATGCTGAATGGATTGGGTACTGTACATGGAGGTGTAACCTTTGCTTTTGCCGACTCTGCTTTTGCATTTTCTTCCAATAACAGTGGAGATGCTGCGGTAGCCCTTAGTGTAACCATTAATTTTACAAAGGCAGGAAGAGAAGGAGATGTTTTCAGAGCAGAAAGCCGACTCATTAATAATACCAGAAAAACAGCTCTTTACGATATTAATATTACCAATCAGAATAATGAGTTGGTCGCTAAGTTCGTAGGAACAGTTTATAAAGTAGGGAAAAAAGTGACTGAATTATAAATTAATATAACAATATAATAGTGTAACAATCTAGCAATGTACCGTTCGTTGATAACACCGGATTTTCATTCTGAATATAGCGAAGAGTCTCATTGGTAAATTGTTATACTCCTCCACTATTAAAAATTAAAAAATGAACAACGTATATATAATAGACTATATAAGAACTCCTGTTTCAAAACTACAGGGAGGATTATCAGAAGTAAGAGCGGATGATCTTGCAGCAACTGTTATTAAAGAAATAGTAGCAAGAAACCCTGGGGTTCCTGTAGACGAAATTGAAGATGTTATTTTCGGATGTGCGAATCAGGCGGGAGAAGATAACCGTAATGTAGCGAGAATGGCTCTTTTACTGGCCGGGCTTCCTTACAAGATCGGAGGAGAAACCGTAAACAGACTTTGTGCATCAGGAATGTCGGCTGTAGCTAATGCTTTCAGATCGATTGCGGCAGGTGAAGGTGATCTTTATATTGCAGGAGGGGTAGAACATATGACACGCTCTCCTTATGTAATGTCAAAACCTAGTGTAGCTTATGGAAGAGACAGCCAGATGTTTGATACCACTTTTGGATGGCGTTTCATTAACCCTAAAATGAAAGAAATGTATGGTGTTGACGGAATGGGAGAAACAGCAGAAAACCTTGCTGATTTGCACCATATCAGTAGAGAAGATCAGGATAAATTTGCTCTTTGGTCCCAGCAAAAGGCAACTAAAGCTCAGGAAAGCGGAAGACTGGCAGAGGAAATTGTAAAAGTTGAAATTCCTCAGAGAAAGGGAGATCCCATTGTTTTTGAAAAAGACGAATTTATAAAACCTACAACTACACTGGAAGTTCTTGGAAAACTTCGTCCGGCTTTCAGAAAAGAAGGAACTGTAACAGCCGGTAATGCTTCAGGAATGAATGATGGGGCGGCAGCTCTTATTCTGGCAAGTGAGGAAGCTGTGAAAAAATACGGATTAAAGCCTAAAGCCAGAATTTTAGGATCTGCCGTAGCAGGAGTAGAACCCCGAATTATGGGAATTGGTCCTGTAGAAGCCACTCAAAAAGTATTAAAAAGAGTAAATCTTTCTCTGGATGATATGGATATTATCGAGCTGAATGAAGCTTTTGCCGCTCAGGCTCTGGCAGTAACCAGAAGTTTAGGATTAAAAGACGATGATTCAAGAATCAATCCGAATGGAGGAGCAATTGCTATCGGACACCCTCTTGGAGTTTCCGGAGCAAGGATTATTGGTTCTGCGGCCATAGAGCTTCAGAAACAAAACAAAAAATATGCTTTGTGTACACTTTGTATCGGAGTGGGACAGGGTTATGCAATGGTTATTGAAAAAAATGTAACAATCTAAAAAATGTAACAGTGTAGCAATATAGATATTAGTATTATTCGGATGTTTTTCAGGCTGGTACATTGGCAAGCTGTTATATTATTACACTGATACATTGTTAAATTTAAAATGAATTTTATGAACATCTATTCATATCATGGGATTCGTCCTGTTATCAAGTCTTCTGCCTATATTCATCCACAGGCAGTGATCATAGGGAATGTAGAAATCGGCGAAGAAGTTTATATCGGACCTAATGCCGTAATCCGTGGAGATTGGGGAAAGATCATCATAAAAGATGGAGCGAATGTTCAGGAGAACTGTACACTTCATGTATTCCCGAATATTGAAACCATTTTAGAAGAATCAGCACATATTGGTCATGGAGCGATTATTCATTCCGGACATATTGGTAAAAACTGTCTGGTAGGAATGAATTCCGTTGTCATGGATAAAGCGGTAATAGGGGATGAATGTATTATCGGAGCCTTAGCTTTTGTACCGGCTAATTTTACCTGTGAACCCAGAAAACTCATTGTAGGAAGTCCTGCAAGAATTATCCGTGATGTTTCTGATGATATGATCCACTGGAAAACGGAAGGAACAAAACTATATCAGGAGTTAGCCAGAGAAGGTAAAGAAGCTATTCTTCCCTGTGAGCCTTTCTCTGAATATGTAGAGCAGACCCCGACTAAAACAATTGACTATAGTATCTGGGCTGATTTGAAATAAATAAAATAAACCTGGTAATGTAATATTTAGTACAATATCAACTTTAGAGCATCTTATTGTTACACTATTACATTGTTATATTATTAAAAGATATTAATTATGGAAAAACTAAAAAACTATATTTACGGACAATGGGTTGAAGGAAACGGAAACGGAGTTCCTTTATACAATGCCGTAACAGGGGAACAGGTGGCTGTTTCCGACACGGAAGGCCTTAATTTTGAACAGGCTCTTGATTATGGAAGAACAGTAGGATATAAAAATTTATCATCCATGACTTTCTATGACCGTGGAGAAATGCTTAAAAAAGTAGCTCTTTATCTTCTTGAAAGAAAGAAAAAATATTACGAATTATCATATAAGACAGGAGCAACCCATGTAGATTCATGGGTGGATATTGAAGGAGGCTTTGGAACGTTTTTTACCTATTCGGGGTTAGCAAAAAGAATGCTTCCTAATACTACTTTCTGGGTAGACGGAGATACTCAGAAGATCTCCGCCAACGGGACTCACCTAGGAACTCATATTCTGACACCAAGTGAAGGGGTATCCATTCAGATCAATGCATATAACTTTCCGGTTTGGGGAATGTTGGAAAAACTGTCTACTTCATTATTGGCAGGTGTACCATCCATTGTAAAACCATCTCCTTTTGGTTCCTATTTAACCCATGCGGTTTTCCAGGATATGATTGAAAGTGGAGCTCTTCCTGAAGGAGCTGTTCAGCTGGTGTGCGGTGAACCCGGAAATATTCTTGATTATGTACAGGATGGGGATTCAGTATTATTTACAGGATCGGCAGGAACAGGTAGGAAACTGAAATCTTTACCATCTGTTGCGGGAAATGCGGTTCGTTTCAATATGGAAGCAGACTCATTAAACTGTTCTATTCTTGGATTGGAAGCAAAACCGGGAACTCCTGAGTTTGATCTGTTCATTAAAGAAGTCCGTAATGAAATGACTTCAAAAGCAGGTCAGAAATGTACCTCCATCCGTAGAATTATCGTTCCTGAGCATTTAATTGGAGATGTTCAGAATGCTTTATCCAAAGCGTTAGATCAGACTAAGATAGGAAACCCGTTAAACAGGGAAACAAAAATGGGATCCCTTGTCGGAAAACAGCAATACGATGAGGTTCTCAGAAAAGTAAACATATTAAAATCAGAAACAGAGCTTGTTTATGATGGAAAACAAGAGCTTATAGATGCCGACTATGAAAAAGGAGCATTCATGAGTCCTAAATTATTCCTGAATGACAAGCCTTTTGATAAAAATGTTTCCCATGAAGTGGAAGCTTTCGGTCCTGTTTCTACTTTAATGCCATACAAAGATGCAGAAGAAGCGGCTGCTTTGGCAAAAAGAGGAAAAGGAAGCTTAGTAGGATCGATTGTTTCCTACGATGATAAGTTTGTTGCGGAAACTTCTTGGAAAATGGCTTCACAGCATGGAAGAATTTATGTATTAAACAGAGATAATGCGAAAGAAAGCACCGGACATGGTTCACCACTTCCTACTTTAATGCATGGAGGTCCCGGTAGAGCAGGAGGCGGTGAAGAGATGGGCGGTTTAAGCGGATTGCACTTCTTCTTGCAGAAAACAGCTATCCAGGGGTCACCGGATATCTTAACGGCTATTACAAAAATTTATCAGCAAGGGGCTGAGAAAAAATATTCAGATAAACATCCGTTCCAGAAGTATTTTGAAGAAGTAGAAGTAGGAGACTCTTTGGAAACAGCAGGAAGAACGGTTACAGATGCAGACATCGTTAACTTCTCTAATGTATCCTGGGATCATTTTTATGCACATACAGATGCTACCAGTTTAACCGGAACTATTTTCGATAAAACGGTTGCTCATGGATATTTCATCCTTTCGGCGGCTGCAGGATTATTTGTTTCAGGTAAAAAGGGACCTGTAATTGCCAATTACGGATTAGAAGACTGTAGTTTCTTTAAACCGGTTTATGCAGGAGATACCATTACTGTTTATCTGACCGCAAAAGAAAAGATCAACAGAGGGGTAAAAGGAAGAAATATTCCTTCAGGAGTTGTGAAATGGTTGGTTGAGGTAGTTAATCAAAGAGATGAGGTTGTTTGTGTGGCTACTATTTTAACGTTGGTGGCGAAACAATCACCTTTCATTGATTTGAATCCAAGGACAATTGAGAAATTACTTAAAGGTTTAACGGAAAAGACTGAAGCTAAATGGGGTAAAATGTCTCCACAGCAGATGGTCGAGCACTTGGATGAAACAGTTTTATTCAGTATTGGAGAACCGGAGGTGGAAAAATGCTATACACCTGAAGAAAATCTGGAAAAATATCAGGATTCTCTGTATAATCACAGAAAGATGCCGAAAGAATTCCCGGCACCGTTTTTACCTCAGGACGGAAGTCTTCCTCCGTTAAAGTATAAAAATCTGGATGCAGCAAAACAGGCCTTTATTGAGAACTTCAAAAAATATGTTGTTTACTATAAGGAGAACCCACATGCAGAGCATTTACATTTTGTATTTGGAAAACTGAATAAAGAAATGATGGAACTGATGCACAGAAAGCATTTTACCCATCACTTCGATCAGTTCGGACTTCTGTAATCTGGATATGATTAATGATATTAAAGGAGCCGGAATTGGCTCCTTTTAAATACTAAAGGATGGAAAATAAAACTTTTGCAGATCGTGTTATTGAATTCAACACAAAGCTTATTTATTCAGGAAATCTTCCTGGAGATTTCAAGGTTTTAAATCCATATCTGGACAATCCTGAAACGATGGAGGTTATGGGCAAGTTTTATCATCAATACTATTCAGATGTTGAAAAAAGAAAATTTATCATTGGTATCAATCCCAGTCGTCATGGAGCTGGTGTAACGGGAGTTCCTTTTACAGATACAAAACGGCTGGAAAGTGTTTGTGGTATTAAAATGAAATCTGCTTATACCCATGAAGTTTCTTCAGTTTTTATCTATGATATGATTCAGGAATATGGGGGAGTTCAGGAGTTTTATAAAGACATTTATATTAATTCACCTTTTCCTTTAGCTATTGTAAGGAAGGCCAAAAATGGAACATGGCTCAATGCTAATTATTATGATGATAAAGAATTATTCAAAGATGTAAAAGGTTTTATGATTGAAACTTTGAAGAAACATATCAGTTTGAATCTGGATACGTCGGAAGTATTTGTCCTGGGAAAGAAAAATGCAGAATTTATCAGCAAACTTAATCAGGAAGAGCAGATGTTTGAAACCATTACTGTTTTGGAACATCCAAGATATATTCAGCAATATAAATCCAAAGAAAAACAATTGTATATAGATAAGTATATTTTAGCTTTAAAAAAATAATATAATTGAGAGAGATAATTGAATCTAGAATTATTCTCTATCTTCAATCTGAATATGAAATCCTTTCCTGAAAATATAAAGTTTAAATATAACTGGCGGAGCTATCAAGAGAAATTTGTTCATAATTTGGATGAATATTTTACAGATAATCATCTTCATGTAGTGGCGCCGCCTGGATCAGGGAAAACAGTTTTAGGGCTTGAAGTTATGTTACGGCTTAATAAGCCCACACTGATTGTGACACCTACATTAGCCATAAGGGATCAGTGGGTTAAACGATTTACAGAACTCTTTTTACAAACAGATAAAGTTCCCGGATGGATTTCAACCGATATCAAAAAACCTGCTTTTGTTACGGTAACGACTTATCAGGGAGTACATGCAGCCTGTAACAATCTGAAAGATGAAGATGAATCAGAATCTGAACAGTCTTCTAAATATAACTTCTCCGAACTTCTGAAAAAACTACAATTACAAAATGTAGAAACTTTTATCCTTGATGAAGCTCATCATTTGAAAAATGCATGGTGGAAAAGTTTGATGGATTTAAAAAATGAAATTAATCCTAGTATTGTAGCTTTAACGGCTACCCCACCTTTTGATGTTTCTCCTTTTGAATGGCAAAAGTATTTAGAATTAAATGGTCCGGTAGATATGGAAATTTCAATTCCTGAGCTTATGATAGAAGAGGATTTGTGTCCACATCAGGACTTAGTTTTTTTTACATTACCCACTCTTGAAGAAAAAAAGAAGATAGAACATTATTATCTCGGAGCTCATAAGTTCTTTGAAGAAATTATAAAAGATGATATAATTTTGAATTTCATTGAGGACCTTTCAGTTTATTTAAACCCGGAAGAAAACTTAGAATGGATTTACACTAATATTTCCTCTTATACTTCTGGATTGGTTTATTTGAATTTCAGAGGAAAAAATATTCAGGACATCCATTTCAAGGTTATTGGAGATCAACAGAAATATGTCCCTGAGTTTGATTTTTTCTGGCTGGAAGAACTATTGGATTTTTATCTATTTGTAAATGAAGGACCAATTACAGAACATCGCCTTAATCTTGAAAATCGATTAAGAAGATATGGTTTTATAGAAAATAAGAGAATAAGTTTTTTTGAAAACAAAAATTTGAATCAGGTATTAAATTCCAGTATTGGAAAGCTTCAGGGAATACAGGATATCACAGAGTTTGAATATTCCTCTTTGGGAAAGAATCTTAAAATGGTTATTCTTACTGACTTTATCAGCAAAGAATATTTGAGTGATACTACTGAAAATAATTTTGTCCTTGATAAAATTGGTGCTATTCCTATCTTCGAAAAATTGAGAAGAGAAAATACTGAAGAAAAGAAAATAGGTGTATTGACAGGAAGTATTGTAATTCTTCCTGAATGTGCGCGGTACCTCTTTAATGAATTTTGTTTGAGATGTAAGGTTGAAAATGTAAAAACTTCTTCATTGCCTTATGACCAAAATTATTTTAGTGTTCATCTTAGTGATAATATCAAACATGATGTAGTTCATTTAGTCACTGAAATTTTTCAGGAAGGAGAAATTCAGGTTTTAATAGGGACTAAATCACTTTTAGGAGAAGGATGGGATGCCCCTAAAATGAATACATTGATTTTAGCAAGTTTTGTAAGTTCTTTCGTTCTTTCTAATCAAATGAGGGGAAGAGTTATCAGAACACATAAAGAAAAGCCTGATAAAACTGGAAATATATGGCACTTAGTATGTTTTGATGAAAATAGTGAATCTGGAGGAACAGATTTGGAGATGATGAAGAAAAGGTTTAAAACCTTTGTAGGAGTTTCTAATAATGATCACCCAACTATTGAAAATAATTTTGAAAGATTAAATATTAAACTTTTTAAGAGTGTAAATGAGATATCCGAGGTAAACAAAAATTCATTTTCTTTTGCCAAAGATAGAGCAAAATTAGAAGGTCGTTGGAAATCAGCATTAGAGAAAGGAAATATTTTGGTAGAAGAAATATTGATTCCAGGAAACTATGATGGAAAAGTTGAAGAAATGAAAATGACTTATCTCAAAAAGATGAAGAATAATTTTTCTGTAATTATCTTTTCCTCTTTACTGATGTTTTGGAGGGATTTTTTAGGTAGTCTATTAAAATCTATACAGTCTATCCATTCATGGGCAGGATTTTCAAAGTTTGCTTTGGTATTTGGAGGTGTTGGAGTTATAGTTTATGGGAATAAATTTTATAAAGCTTTAAAGC
>NZ_JALAHD010000205.1 GCF_022712095.1 Chryseobacterium sp.
CATATTGATAGACTATTTTATATCTTGTTTTCATATCTCGTTGTAAATTTATAATTTTGCCAACTGTTATAAACTTAAGTATTTCTAACCTAACAATTTTATTTTTAATATTTTAATGAAAATTTTCAAGTTTGGTGGCGCTTCTGTAAAAGACGCTGAAAGTGTAAAAAACGTATCAATGGTTTTAAAAAGCCAAGGTTTCACCCAATGTTTGCTGGTTATTTCAGCAATGGGGAAAACCACTAATGAGTTGGAAAAAGTGGTAGAACTTTATTTCCATAAACAGGACTATCAAACTGAAATTAAAAATATTAAACAGAAACATATAGAGATTGCAAAGGGACTGTTTGAAGAAAATCATCCTGTTTTTTCGGAGATCAGGTTATTTTTTGATGATATAGATTCTTTCTTAAGAAGGAATAAATCACCTAATTACAATTTTGTCTATGATCAGGTTGTAAGTTGTGGAGAAATGATTTCTACAAAAATTGTCAGTGAATATCTGAACGATATACAGTTTACAAATCAATGGCTCGATGCCAGAGATTATGTTAAAACGGATAATTCATACAGAGACGGAGTTGTAGACTGGAACAAAACGGAAGAACTTATTAGTAAATTAAACCCTGAAATGTGTTACGTTACTCAGGGATTCATAGGTTCCGACGAAAATAATTTCACAGTAACACTTGGAAGAGAAGGTTCCGATTATTCCGCGGCTATTTTCGCTTATTGCCTGAATGCAGAAGCCATGACCATCTGGAAAGATGTCCCGGGTGTAATGACCGGTGATCCCAGAAAGTTCGAAAATGTATCCCTCCTTTCCAATATCTCCTATGAAGAGGCTATTGAAATGGCCTATTACGGAGCAAGTGTTATCCACCCAAAAACATTACAGCCTCTACAACAGAAAAATATTCCTTTTTATGTAAAATCTTTTGTTGATCCTACAAAAGCAGGAACAAAAGTAGGTATTACGGATAAGAATCAACAGGAAGAATCTTATATCCTGAAAGAAAACCAGATTCTTTTAACCATATCTACCAGAGACTTTTCATTTATTGCTGAAGATCATATGAGTATGATTTTCAATCATTTAGCAAAACATAAAATTAAAGTATCTTTAATGCAGAATTCAGCTATTTCCCTGGCTCTTTGTTTAGAAGATAAATTTAATCATGCTGATGAATTAAATGAAGAATTACAAAAGATTTTTGAGACGGGAATTATAAAAAATGTATCTTTATTTACTGTAAGAAATGCGAATATGGATAATATCGACCAGTTTTATCATGGAAAAAGTGTATTGTTAGAGCAAATTTCAAAGAATACACTTCAGATGGTAACACAATAAAACCAAATGAACGTTAAAAAAACATGAGCTTAATTTCGAAAAGCGATTTGATAAAAGCTTCCGGCTTACATAAAATAGGGTTTCTCAAGAACCCTATAGCGTCTGCCGTGATGAGCGCTGCCAAAATAAATGAAGTAAATAAACTCTACGATAAATTAAAAGATAAAGAAGGTAAAGATTTTTTTGATTCTTTCGTAAAAGAAAGAAACATCAAATACATCGCATTTGAAGAAGATCTCGCTAAAATCCCCAAGACAGGTCCATTTATTCTCGTCTCCAACCATCCTCTGGGAGCAATAGACGGAATCTTAATGTGCAAGATCTTAACAGAAGTACGTCCTGATTTTAAAATAATGGGTAATTTTTTATTGGAAAAGATCAATCCAATGAAACCCTACGTTATCGCAGTTAATCCCTTTGAAGGAAGAAAAGATGCATATAACAGTTCCTCAGGAATGCGTGAAACTCTAAAGCACCTTGAAAATGGCGGTTGTATAGGAATTTTCCCTGCGGGAGAAGTTTCTAACAAAAATAATGCAGATAATGAAATATTGGATAGGGCTTGGGAAAAGCCTGCGCTCAAATTAATCAGAGCAGCAAAAGTTCCGGTTGTTCCCATGTATTTCCATGCTAAAAACAGCAGCCTATTTTATCAGATTGCCAAGATCCACCCCAATCTCCAGACCTTAATGCTCCCTTCAGAAATGATGAGTGACCGGGAAGATCCTATTCGAATCAGGATTGGAAGACCTATTTCCGTTAGAGCCATGGAAGAAATGGAAACCATTGAAGAGCTGGGTGAATATCTGAAAAGAAAGGTCTATATGATGAAGTCCTATTATGATAAGAGGAAATCTCTTTCACAGGTATTTAATCTTCCTAATCTTTCTTTAAAATTTCCTTTATTAAAAGACGAAAATATTATCCAGAACATCATTGATGAAACGCCTAAAGAGGATCTTATAAGCGATATTCAAAGATTGAGATGTTCAGATAAAATGCTGTTCAGCAACGGCAATTATGAAATATTCTTTACAACCTATGAAGAAATCCCTTCTATCATGAGGGAAATAGGGCGCCAAAGAGAGCTTACTTTCAGAGCGGTAGGAGAAGGAAGCAATCTTCCTTTCGATCTGGATGAATATGACAAACACTATCATCATCTTTTCCTTTGGGATAATGCGGAAGAACGTCTCGTAGGAGCCTATCGTATGGCATTAGGAAAAGAAGTTATGAAAAAATACGGGGTAAAAGGTTTTTATACCAGTTCCCTATTTGAATTTGAGCAGGATATACATCCTTTTTTCAAAAAAGTTATTGAAATGGGACGTGCTTATATTACCCAGGAATATCAGCAGAAACCTCTTCCTCTTTTCCTTTTATGGAGAGGAATTGTCCATGTCTGCCTAAGGAATCCAGATCATAAATTCTTAATGGGAGGTGTAAGCATTTCCAATAAGTTTTCAGAATTCTCAAAATCCTTAATGATTGAATTCATGCGCTCCAATTATTTTGATTCTGCCGTCGCTCAGTATATCACTCCAAAAAATGAATACAAGGTAAGACTTAGAGACCGTGATAAAAACTTATTTTTTGAGGAGGTGGAATCCGATCTTAACAAACTGGATAAGATCATTGATGATCTTGAACCTGAATTAAGGTTACCTGTCCTTATTAAAAAATACATTAAACAAAATGCAAAGGTTATTGCCTTTAACGTCGACCCTCATTTCAACGATGCGATTGACGGCCTGATGTATATCAGAATAAGCGATCTGCCTGAAAGCACTATTAAACCTGTCCTGGAAGAGATGAGTGAACAAATCAGAAAGGAACAGGAAAATAATCCGGCTGATAATCAGTAAGTTTTTATTTAAAAGCAAAAAACTTTCAATAATACTTGCTTCGTATGGTAAAAGTTGCTACTTTTGCATCACTTTAAAACAACGAAGTAAACAACCAAAATGGTTTCTTAGCTCAGTTGGTAGAGCAATGGATTGAAAATCCATGTGTCCCTGGTTCGATTCCTGGAGAAACCACTTTTTAAACCACCTCGAAAAAGGTGGTTTTTTTATTAAAGTTTTATGACCATAGTTCAATATTCGCTTTTATCAAATTCACTTAATACAATATATTTTCACAGTTCCATAATCCATCGATATGAAAAAAATTTTGAATCTATTCGCTTTACTCCCTTTTCTCCTCATTCCTTATTTTATTTTTATACACCCTGCTATTATCTATTATAATACAGTTCATTATAGCAGCCTTCCTTTTAAGGATGGTAAAGTAGCTCTAGTTTATTTAGGTCTAAGTTTTATTTTGTGGGCATTTTCTTTCGGATACTCATTTTATCTCATGTACAGAAGCGGATTTATGACTAAAAGAAATATAAACTATATTATGAACCATGGAACACGGATTTCGGCTGTCATTAAAGAAATAAAAAATCAGAAGATGATCCGAAATTTTGAGTTCAAAGAATTAATCCTGGAACTTGATAATTTATCTCATGAAACCATTCTCTATACCATGCCTGTTAATGACAGTAAACCTCAGGAAAAAAGGTTTACAGCAGGAAAAATAATCTATCTGCGGGTAGACCCTGAATTTAAAAAAAGACCTTATGTAACTTTAGAAAATATACAGTCAAAAATTAATTTTCTGCTATATATTGTATGGGGCTTATTGCTTGTAGGGGTAATCTACTATTATTTTTATTCATATATCCATGAAAATTACGGATATGGATGGCGTTTCCTTGCACTGGATCACCCGCTTATTTTATCACCTATTATTTTCTTGTTTTTTGGAATCATTTATATTTTCATACAAAGACTTTTTAACAAACTTTCTCCGAAAGATCATATAAAACTTCAATTTAAGGGAATCCGTGCAACTGCAAAGATTAATGACGCCTCCCAAACCGGCACCTATATTAATAAACAACCTCAGGTAAAGTTCATCATTGAATTTACAGACCGTCAGGGAAAATTACATCAAACCTCTATCAAAAAAATTGTATCTTTAATGGACATAGGTCAGATCAATCAGTTAAAAGAAAGAGATATTTTATATCTTCCGGACAATCCTGAAGTTTTTGATTTTTTAGATGAAAAGAAGTAAGTAATATGAAAAGAAAAAACCTATACGTTTGTGCGCTCACTGTTTTTCTGATAGGATGTGAAGATTTTAAAAAGAGTATCGACGATACACTCAGTGATCCTGAAAGCATTTCTGAAATTCCTGTAAGCAATGAGGGTAATATTAAAACACAACTTCCTGAAAGGAATATTCCTGTAAAAAGAAACAACACTAAAAAAGAAAAAGGTATTTTAACAGCAGATATAGTACAGTTAGAGGATGCTGAAAATGCCTTACGCTCTCTTCCCCAGTTTACAGGAAAATCAATTTTCGTATATAAAAGCGTTCATTTCTATGATGATGGCAGAATTTCTATCCAGATTCAGAACCCTGAAAATTCTGAATATGTAGACGAATACTGGTACCAGAATGGACACTGGAAAAGACCAGAACCACTTCGTTTGTCTAAAAATGAGGATATTAAAGCTGATCTGATCAATCTAAATAAAATTCCTTTCAAAAATGCAAACAATGTCTACAATGTGATTACTGAAAAGAAAAAAGAAATAAAAAACCTTGATCAGAACTATACATTATATGCTATAGTTCGTAAAGGAAAGATACTTTGGTACCCAACTTCTATTAAAAATGAAAGGTCAACATATAGTATTACTTATAAAGAGAATGGTACTTTAGAATCTTTCAGGCAAAAATAAAAGAAAACCGAAACTGAAATTCTACTCATAAAATAGCTGATTTTCAGAATTACGGTTATATGAAAGAAAGTCTATTTTTCGCCATGGCACAAGATATCAATCAGGAAAAACAATCCAGAGTTTCTTATTAATATTATGAAACCGTCTTTACTTTGGAATTTACCAAAAAATATCCGAAATGGACTTTGGTACATATTTTAAATTTGCTTAATTTTTATATAAGAATTCTTAATTTTGTAATAGCAAAAAAATACAAATGATTAAGACTGCAAACACTAAAAGTTTCGGTACCCTTCCCCATCTCATTCAACGTATCAGTTTCCCTATAATCAACTATCTAATTGGCATAATATGCCTCATATATGCCTTATCCAGCATAAAGAATAGTTATTTACAAATCATAGTCAATCGAAATGGCTGGTATTTGGGTGAATGGTTAATAAATTATCAAGATGGAGGATTCAAACGCAGAGGTTTTTTTGGCACATTCTTTATATTCATAAATGAACTCACAAAAATAAAGCTTGAATATATTGTTTTTGCATTTATTGTATTAATTTACACTACATTCTTTTTTCTTTTAG
>NZ_JALAHD010000206.1 GCF_022712095.1 Chryseobacterium sp.
ATTATAAACTTTTAATAATGCCATGAAAACAAACGGAAATGAAGAACCTAATGAAGTCATTAGGGTAGAAGAGCACGGCTATATCCCACTTACACCTTATCAGTCAACTTTTTATAAAGAATGGTTGCTAAACCCGGTTTGTAGCGAATATAATATTGTAATGGATAGTGTGGTTTCCGGAAACCTTATTCCGCAAAGAGCAATAGCAGCTGTAAGAAAATTATTTGAACAAAACTTTATTTTTGCTTATAAAGTAGTTAATGAGGAAAAGGGATTTTTTTGGAAAAAAAGAGATATTGAAGAATTTGAAAAAGTAGGAATCTATCATAACGAAAAACTTACTGATAAAGAATTGTATGAAATTGTTTCCAGACCGTTTGATCTGGAAAAAGATGTTCTTTTCAGATTAGATATCATCAACTTAGGTGAGGACAGATATAGAATTATCATTGTAATGCACCATCTGGTAGTAGATGGGGTAAGTACTCATGAGATTTATACACAATGGATTGAAATATACAATAAAGGTTTTTTTGAAGCAGAATCATTAGAAGAGCAGGTGGTTCTTCAACAGGAGCTTTCCTCTTATTTTGAAACTATACTTTCAGATCATAAAGAACGTTTTAATGATTTCTGGAAAGAGCATTTACAGGGAGTGGAAGGAGCCGATTTATCCTTTTTGAAAAAAAAGACAAATATTCCATCAACTTCTAAAAATGTAGGGGAAATGCTTTTCAGCTATGATGAAGATATATATCAGAAGGTAAGAGCATTAAAAAATCCGTACCGTCTAACCCCCTACATTTATGGAAAATTGATTTTTGGGATTTTACTTCACAAGATCACGGGGCAAAATAATATAGGGATACCTTATCCGATAGCTATTCTGGAAGGAAAGGATCTGTTCTATGGAGCCCACGTCAATACGCTGATTATTGATTTCAGAATCAATGAAGAAGCAACTGTTGAAGGCTTGATTGAGCAAACACTTACCTTTTATAAAGAACTGAAAAAATCAAAATCAAAATATCTTCCTGTAAGCGATATAATAAGATATGCCGATGATAAAAATGTATTGGAGATTGGTTTTGCACAGACATTCTTGAGAGATGAAGTATTAAGTTTTAATGAGGTAAAACATGAGAAATCCAATCATGAGTTTCAGATAGACTTGCCGGCTACATTGTTATTTGAGCAGGAACAGCATAATAATAAGCTTAACTATCGTGTGAGGTATGACAGAAATGTGATAGATGAAAACCGGCTGACTCTTTTTATAGAAATGTATAAAAAACTTTTTGCTGAGATCCTGACAGATTTATCAGCTGAAAAGGAAGAGCTACATCTTTTATCATCCTATGAACTTTTAACTGTTCCACAGAAAGAGAATATTCTTTCGCAATGGAATCACAGCCGGAAAGAGTATCCTCATGATAAAACCGTAGTGGAATTATTTGAAAAACAAGCTGATGAAGTTCCTGATAATTTAGCCGTAGTATATAAAGATCATAAGCTCACCTACCGTGAACTGAATGAACGCTCCAATCAGCTGGCTGATTATTTGAGACATAACTATAATATTCAGCCTGATACATTAGTAGTATTGTGTATGGAACGGTCGACAGATATGTTGGTTTCCCTTTTGGGAATATTAAAATCGGGAGCTGCATACGTTCCTGTTGATCCTAATGCACCTGATAAGAGGATTATTCATATTATGGAAGAGACTCAGGCAGGTTTATTGATAGCAAACAGAACTTTAAAGGAAAAGGTACTATCTGTCACTTCTTCGGGGAATGCAGGAGTATTGCTGATTGACGAAGAGACTACTCAAAAGATGCTTGATGACTATTCCACATCTAATTCTGCAAGTACAGATTCTGGCAATCTGGCATATGTAATTTATACCAGTGGAACAACCGGGCAGCCAAAAGGGGTTATGATCGAACATAAAGGGGTTGTCAATCTGGCATTAATGCAGGGCGAAAAATTTGGATTGGAGACCTCGGGGGGAAATTCAGAATATAAGAACTGTATGTGGTTTTCCAGTTTTGTTTTTGATGCCCATGCTTCGGAATTATATACCGCAATCGTAAACGGACATACAATTTATATTATAGAAGATGAGAAAAGATCAGACATACATCTGCTTAACGAATATATTCAGAAGAATCAGATAAGCATCGCAACGGTTCCACCTGCACTATTAAATAAAAAGGTAATATTAAACCTATCAACATTAGTAGTGGCCGGAGATATAACCGGTTCCGAAATTATGGATGAATATATCGGTAAAGGAATACAGGTTATTAACGCATATGGACCTACTGAGGCAACGGTCTGCTCAACTTTACATGATTACAGAAAAGGAAATAGTAATACTAATATAGGACGGGCATTGGATAATGTAACCGCTTATATTTTGGATAAGGATATGAACCTACTGCCCGTAGGAGCTATTGGTGAACTTTATATTGGAGGAGATGGTGTAGCGAGAGGTTATTTGAATAATAAAGTGCTTACTGCAGAAAAATTTGTTCCCAATCCATATCAGACAGAATCTGAAAAACAGGAAAAATATAACAGTAAATTATACAAAACAGGTGATCTGGTAAGACATCTTGAAAATGGAGAAATAGAATATATAGGACGTAATGATTTCCAGGTGAAAATACGTGGGTTCAGGATAGAGCTCAGCGAAATCGAAACGGTTATCTCTTCCCACAAAGATGTGAAACAGGCTGTAGTTCTTGCTAAAGCTTTATCCAATAAAAACAAATACCTGGTTGGGTATTATGTTGCAGATAAAGAATTGTCTCATACAGTTCTGACGGATTACCTTAATCAATTACTTCCGGAGTATATGGTTCCGGCAATATTTGTCCATTTAGAAAAATTACCGATTACTATTAATGGAAAAATTGATCGTAATGCGTTGCCTGACCCCGGATTGTTTAATAACCAGAATTATCAGGAGCCGGAAAATAGAGAAGAAAAAATTCTTTGTGAGGTCTATGCCGGAGTATTAGGATTGGATAAGGCTAATGTCGGGGTTGAGGATGATTTCTTCAAACTTGGTGGGGACAGTATTACTAGTATTCAGCTTACCAATGAGATAAGAAAAAAATTAGGTGTTCATGTACCTGTAAAAGATATTTTTGAGAATAGAACCATCAGGTTATTATCTAATCATATTATTTCTTTAGCTGATGAAGGAAAGCAGAGTATTCTTTCAGAATAGGGTATTCTGACCGGAGAAGCAGTTCTTCTTCCTGTTCAGAAATGGTTCTTCCAAAATATAGATAGAGGATTGTTACCTGTCTACAATCACTGGAATCAGGCTTTTATTATAAAAGTGCCGGCGCTGAATATTGATATATTGGAAAAAAGTATAAAAATCCTGGCAGAGCATCATGATGCCTTTAGATTATCTTATTCAAAAGATTCGGAAGGGGTATACAATCAGTATTACAATACATCTGTTTCGGCTGTTCATTTTAGTACTTTGAATATAAATGAATTACAGGATCCGAATGATCTTGAGGCTATTTTTAACAGGTGGCAGTCAGATTTTGATATTTTTTCTGGAGGTACTTTTCATTTCGCATATATAGATGGCTTTGAAGATAAAAATGCCAGAATTCATTTCTGTGCACATCACTTATTACTGGATGCAGTAAGCTGGAGAATTATTAAAGATGATTTGCAGACCATCTACAGCCATCTCTCCAATGATGGGCCGGTATCAGAGAATCCTTCAGAAATTCTTGGAAAGAAAGGGACCAGTTATCGTCAGTGGGCGGATACCATAAAGCTGTATAAAGAAAATTCCGATCCTGAAGAAGCTACTTATTGGAATAGTATCATTAATCGTATGAATGTATATAATGACCGATTGGATGCTATTAAAGAGGTAGAACCCCATACATTATTAAAAAAACTTGATGAAGAGAATACAGAAATTTTACTTCATGGAGCTCATCATGCCTATAATACAGTTCCAAATGATATTTTGGTAGCAGCATTGTCCGATGCATTAAAAGGAATAACGGGAACTTCTGAAAACTATATTACTTTAGAGGGACATGGACGTGAAGATATAGCAGAGGGCATAGATATAACGTCTACAGTGGGGTGGTTCACAAGTATGTATCCGGTAAAGCTTAGTTCTGAAAGTGTAAGTAGTATTGAACAGCTAGTGATTGATACAAAAGATATGTTGAGACATATACCTCACAATGGTGTCGGATTTGGAGCATTATATGGGTATACAAGAGAGACCTTACCTGAAATAGGGTTTAATTATTTGGGTCAGTTTGATACCAATAGCAAAGAAAGCTGGCAATTTGTAAGAGAAAACCATGGAAAAACCATAGCTGATACCAATGAAGATGCTAATCTGATCAGCATCAATTGTGGAATTATCAATCGAGAATTACATATTTCGGTTGCGGGAAAAGTTTCTTCTTCGGTTCTTGAACAGTTTACCGAGCACTATCTGAGAAGTATCAAATTAATTATCAAGTCTCTTCACAATAAAAAATCTGCAAAGCTGACTTCATCGGATATAGATTTTATTATTTCAAATGATAGCCTGAACAGGTTACAGAACTTAGAAGGGATCGAAGGAATTTATCTGGCTAACAGTTTACAGCAAGGATTTATTTACCATGCCATCAGTCAGGGTGATAAAGATGATGCCTATCGTACACAAATGCTATGGGATTATTATAATCCTTTAAACCAAGAGGCTTTACAACAAGCATGGGAATTGGCTCAGCAGCAATATCCCTCTTTAAGGCTGAGATTTAACTGGGATGATGAATTAATACAGATTATCGACCGTAAAGGTAGTCTGGACTATAGATATATTGATATTTCCGATAAAGATCAACAGGAGCAGAAACATTTATTTGCAGAAATTTTGAAGAAGGATAGAAATGAAGCCTATGACCTTTCTAAAGGAAGCCTGTTCCGTATTATATAATTAAAAGGAATGCCGAATATTTTAACTGTATATTCAGCAGTCATCACGCTATATTAGACGGATGGAGTAACCCATTAGTTATAAAATCCGTTCATGAAAATTATCTGAATATTATTAAAGGTATTGTACCTGAGATAGAAAAAGATAAAGCATATCTTCTTTCCCAGGAATACCTCCAGAAAAATAAATCTGCCTTTATCGAATACTGGAATTCCCATTTAGAAGAAGTTTCTTTCCGGGAAGATCTCAGTGGAATTCTTCTGCCGCAAAAAAGAAATACAGATTTATCAGCTTATAAGATGATTTCTGAGTGGGGAGAAAAAGCTGTAGAAATAGGAAATGAAAAGTACCGGACACTTAAAAAAGTTTGTGCTGAAAATGGAATTACAATTAACGCTTTATTACAATATTGCTGGCATAAGCAGATAAGCCTGTATACGGGTAATGAAGAAACTGTAACCGGTATGGTTATATCCGGTCGTAATATTCCTGTAGATGGAGTAGAACAGTCTGTGGGGCTATATATCAATACCTTGCCTGTTATTGTAAATCATCAGTATGAAAGTGTTTTGAAGCAATTGAAAGAGCTTCAGGATACTATTAATGAAGTAAATACAAAGAGCAGTGTAAATCTTGTAGAAATACAAAAAGGAGGGTCAAGACTCTTTAATTCATTGTTTGTTTTTGAAAATTATCCGGTTCCAGATATCAATTGGGGAGATCACTTAAAAATGGAGTTTATCAAAGCTGAAGAACGCCAGGATTATCCATTAGTGATTTCAGCTATTGAACAAAATGAGACTCTTTCCTTCTCTCTGAAATTTGCCGCTGAATTATTTCAGGAGGAAAAAATAGAGCAGATAGTGAATGGAATGGCCCTTTTACTAGAACAATTTATAGCTAATCCGGAGATTAAAGTTTCTGAAATAAATTATCTTCTGGCTCAGGATCGCCAAAAAGTTATAAAAGACTGGAATCATACGGAGGCTCTTTATTTTTCAGATAAAACGACCATTTCTCTATTTGAAGAACAGGTAGAAAAAGCTCCTGATCATATAGCACTTCGGTTTAAAGATATAGCTATTACTTATGCAGAACTGAATGGAAAAGCTAACCGTCTGGCCGCTTATCTTAAAGAAACTTATTCGGTAGAGCCTAATGATAAACTGGGAATATATGCAGGGCGTACAGAATGGATGATTATTTCCATTTTAGCTATATTGAAATCAGGAGCTGCTTATGTCCCTTTAGACCCCGAAGCTCCGGAACAAAGGACTGCTTATATCTTATCAGATGCAGAGGTTAAGGTTGTTTTAACTGATGAGGTTCATCAGCTAAAATTAATGGAAATATCTGAAACTCCTGTTGAGGTAATCAATACTCAGGATTTTACCCAAAAACTCAAAATATTCTCCGACCAGAATATAAAGACAAATACCACATCGGAAGATCTGATTTATGTAATATACACAAGTGGTACTACGGGTAATCCTAAAGGAGTCATGATCGAGCATAGAAATGTCAACAGGCTGATTATTAATTCCAATTATACCCATATTGATGAATCTGATAATATTCTGAGTCTGTCCAGTTACCAGTTTGACGGATCGGTGTATGATTTTTTCTATCCGTTGGTACATGGAGGAACTGTTGTGGTAACAGATAAGGAAGTATTCCTTGATTTACATAAGTTCAACCAGCTGTTAGAGGAATATAAAATTACCAACTTATTCGTTACAACTGCTTTATTCAATACTATTACAGATGCCGGTTTATCAAATGTGAACAGGCTAAAATATCTTCTTTTCGGAGGAGAGCAAGTGTCCGTTAATCATGTTAATAAATTCAGAACGCTTTTCCCAACTGTAAATTTAGTGCATGTTTACGGTCCTACAGAAAGTACAACCTATGCCACCAGTTATCAGGTAAATGAGCATACCTCTGAATTTATAAACACAGTACCAATCGGTCTTCCCTTGGGTAATACGACCGTTTATGTATTAGATTCCTATGGCAGCTTACTTCCGGTTGGGGCAGTAGGAGAGTTGTATATAGGTGGTGCGGGAGTAGGCCGTGGTTACCTTAATAACCCAGATTTAACCTCCGAGAAGTTTATAGTTAATCCATTCCAGAGTTTAGAGGAAAAATCTAGAGGCTATAATGGGCGTTTATATCGTACCGGTGATTTAGTTCGTTATTTGAGTGATGGTTGTTTAGAGTATATAGATAGAGCTGACTTCCAGGTTAAGATTCGAGGTTTCCGTATTGAGTTGGGAGAGATAGAGAGCCACCTTTCGAATTACGAAGGTATCCGTCAGAGTGTAGTTCTGGCTTTAGACCATGCTTCGGGGATCAAATATCTGGTTGCTTATTATACCAGTGATTCTGCTTACACCAGTGAGGTATTAGCTACCTATCTTTCCCATATCTTACCTGATTATATGCTTCCGACGGCTTATGTTCATTTAACAGAGTTTCCTATGACTGTTAATGGTAAGATTGACCGTCGCAGCTTACCTCGTCCGGAATATACAACCGGCAGTCATTATGTCGCCCCTGTTACAGATACAGAACGTAGACTAACAGCTCTTTATTCTGAGGTATTAGGGATTGCTGAAGATACTTTGGGTATTGATGATGACTTCTTTAAATTAGGAGGTAACAGTATTCTGGCCATCAAGCTTACCGGCAGGATTGGAAGATCCTTCTCTAAAGATATTCCTGTAACGGTTTTGCTATCCGAGAAAAACATTCGTAGAATGTCTTCCTATATCGATCATCATGCTGTTGACACCCTTAGTATTGCAAGTTATGAAGTACCATTGGAAGAACAATATTTATCTTTTGCCCAGGAGCGTTTATGGTTTATCGAACAACTTGAAGGTGGTAACTCAGCATATAATATTCCGATGATCTTCCGCGTGGGTAGTCAGGTAAGGCTGGATGTTTTAAAAGAATCGATTCGTCGTGTTGTCGAACGTCATGAAGTACTTCACAGTCAGCTTCGTACCAGTTCTGAAGGGATTAGCTATCAGTGCCCTATTGATATGGAAGCTATGCCTTTTGAGATTGGAGAATATGCTTTCTCTGATCAAAGCCTATTGGAAGAAGCCATGTTATCCTCGAGCCATACCATTTTCCGCTTAGATCGAGACTATCCGATCAGTGCTTCGCTATATAGCTTTGGTGAGTTAGTGTATGCAAGTATTGTAGTTCATCATATCGCTTTTGACGGTTGGTCCGTCGATGTCTTTATTAATGAGATTTACAGCCATTATAATTATTACTTACATGTAGAGTCAGGTAATGTTTCCCGTTCTGCGTTATATGATCTACCATCCTTAAGCATCCAGTATAAAGACTATGCCCTTTGGCAGCGTGAATATCTTTCCGGTGCTCTTTTAGAAGAACAGATTTCCTACTGGCAGGATGAACTTTCGGGCTATGAAAGTCTTTCTTTACCTACAGATTATCTTCGTCCTTCCCAGATCAGCTATGAAGGCAAAGACTTATCCTTTGAATTAGGTATTGAGCTTAGTAAAGACCTTAAAGATTTAGCCAAAGAGCTTGATGTTAGTCTTTACAGCCTTCTACTTTCCGGCTATTATTTATTACTGAGTTCTTACAGCAATCAGGATGATATTGTGTTGGGAACTCCTGTTTCCGGTCGTCATACTCCTCAGATAGAAGATATGATCGGGTTCTTTGTCAATACGCTGGTTCTTCGTATGGATATTGTTGGAGACGAGCTGGTTAAGGATTATATTCTTCGTACCGGAGATAAGGTGAGAGAATCTCAAGCCCATATGGATCTTCCTTTTGAGAAGTTGGTTAATGTTTTGGGAGTAGAGAAGGACCTGTCCCGTCATCCCATCTTCCAGGTTATGTTTGGAGTTCAGTCTTTTGGAAATCCTACTTCTGTAGACTGGGATTATCCATTGGATATAGAAGTTGTAGATTCCGGATATGAGCAGGCTAAGTTTGATTTAACAACGATGATGGATGATTCCGGAGATAGTATAACCGGTGGATTTAATTACTCGACACGTTTATTTAAGGAGAGTACGGTTTTAGGATATATTGATACTTACCTTACGATTTTGTCCCAGTTTGTATCCGCTTGCCGTAAAGGCATGAAAGTAAAGGATATCGAATATCTTTCAGTATCCGATAAACAGCTAGTTCTAGAAGAGTGGAATGCTACGGAGCATCCTTATCCTACCGATAAGACCTTGGTAGATCTGTTTGAAGAGCAGGTTGTATTAAGTCCAGATGCTGTAGCGGTAACTTATAAGGACCGTAGTCTGACCTATAGAGAGCTTAATGAACGTTCTAATCGTGTGGCGTATTATTTAAGGACTCAATATGGAGTTACTAAAGACACTCTGGTAGGACTTTACCAGGATAAGTCGGAACATATGCTGATCTCCATCTTGGGTATTTTAAAATCCGGAGGAGCTTATGTGCCGTTAGATCCGGGAGCACCATTAGATCGCATTGCTTATATGCTTTCTGATACTTCGATGGGGTTATTATTGGCCAATGAAAAGTTCCGTGAGCGTTTTGAAGAGGTTAGCTTAGATAGAGATCTTTCTGTAGAATATGTTGATGGATTGGATTATGCAGATTCCTTGTTTGCTTATCCATTGGATAATCCGGGATATGAAATCTCGGTTAATGATCTGGCATATGTTATTTACACAAGTGGTACTACAGGGAAGCCTAAGGGAACGATGATTGAACATACAAGTGTGGTTAACCGTATATTCTGGATGAATGAGGAGTATCCTATTCATAAGGATGATGTGATTTTACAGAAGACACCATATACATTTGATGTTTCGGTCTGGGAGATTTTTTGGGCTAACTGGTATGGAGCAAGAATAGTATTTGTAGACTCAGCACAGTATAAGGATAACTTATATATTCTTGATCTCATTGACAAAGAGAAAATAACTGTTATGCACTTTGTACCAACGATGCTGACTTCTTTCGAAAATACATTAGATGAGTATGAAGACTTACAATATAAAACAAAGTCTCTTAAATATCTCTTCTGTAGTGGAGAAGCTCTTTTGTTAAGTCAGGTTCAGAAGTTTAAGCAATTGGTTCCTGAATGCCGGATACATAACTTATATGGTCCTACAGAAGCCACTGTAGATGTGTTATATTATGATTGTAATGATAAAGACATAGCAAAAGTACTCATTGGAAAGCCTATCTATAATACAACAGCTTATGTATTGGATGAATATAGAAGGGTAGTACCTGTGGGTGCGATAGGTGAGCTTTATATCGGAGGAGTGAATGTAGCAAGAGGTTACCTGAAAAGAGAAGATCTCACTGCTGAAAAATTCCTTTCCAATCCTTTCCAATCTGAAAAAGATAAATTGTCAGGATATAATAGCCGACTCTATAGAACCGGAGATTTAGTAAGAGTGCTGGAAGATGGAAATATAGAATATATCGGACGTAATGACTTCCAGGTTAAAATAAGAGGATTAAGAATCGAACTTGAAGAAATAGAAGCTCGCTTGGCATCTTATCCTGGAGTAGGAAGTAGTGTAATATTGGTAAAAGAGAATGTGCTGGGAGATCAATATCTGGTAGGATACTATACGTCTCCACAAGAAATAAAATCAAAAGATATAGAAGAATATCTGTTGAAATTTTTACCGGATTATATGGTTCCGTTAGTATTTGTTCATTTATTGAAACTTCCATTCACAGCCAACGGAAAATTAGACCGTAATGCTCTGCCTAGTCCTCAAATAAGTCATGAGGAAATATATCTTGCTCCTGAAACACATACTGAAAGGGTGCTTTGTGATATTTGTGGAGAAATTTTAGGTATGGAAGCTTCCGGAATAGGAATGGGAGACAGCTTCTTCAGGCTTGGAGGAACCAGTATATCAGCAGTAAGATTTGTAAATAAAATTAAAAATGTACTAGGCAAGAAAATCAAGCTTATAGATGTGTTAAATACAGGGAATCTTAGAGATCTGGCAAAAATTATCGAAGAACAATATGTATATCAGCCTGTTATAAAAATGAATAATTCCCAGGGCGAAATGTCTATGTTTATGATTCATCCGGGAATGGCAGGATGTCAGGTATATTCATCATTAGCCGAAAAACTGTCTCCACTGTATCAGTGTTTTGGAGTGGATTCTTATAACCTTCATCATGAAGAACATATTACAAGCCTGCGTTCCATAGCAGAATATTATCTTGAAAATATAGATAAAACCGTAGAAAACTTGTCTTCTTATCATCTGATAGGATGGTCCTTAGGAGGAAATATTGCTTTGGAAATCGCATCCTTACTGGAAGAGAAAGGTATTACCGACATTCATGTACACTTGTTGGATTCATGGTTGATTCCGTCGGAAGAAATAGATGTTGAAAGAAGTCCTGATGTTTTCAATGATTTCCAGGTTTCTGAAAAAGAGAAAGAGTTTCTTACCAAGCTGATGGTAACGGAAGAACAGATTTCAGATAATCCTGTTTCCGGGAAGCTGGAACATACAAAAATCAATCTTATTAAAGCTACCCGAAATGATAAGAATAAATATTATGAAATGTATAAGCTTAATAATATTGACAGCTGTGTAAATGATGTTTCCCAGATAGACTTGTTCAATGTAGATGCAGAACATCTTTATATCCTTGAAAAAGAGGATGAGATTATGGAAATAATCATGAGCTATAATATTAATTTATCCTAACACCATATCATTGAATTATGATTATATATGATTTTTCAGAAATTTTGAAACTCTTGCATGGAAACAAACCTGTTTTATTTATGTTTCCGTTCGCAGGGGGAAATGCATATTCTTACCGGGGGCTGATAGAGCCTCTGGAAGAATATTATGATATTGTATGTACGGAATTACCGGGAAGGAATAATTCTTCCCAATATCCTTTAGATAATAATCTGGACAACCTTGTAGATTTTGTATTTAAAAAATGGATACAGCCGGTCAATTTAGAAAGACCTTACATTTTATATGGACACAGTATGGGAGGAATCATGCTGAATCTTATAGCACGGAAGATTATGGAAAATGAAAGGGTAGAACCTTCTTATCTTATCGTTTCCGGATGTGCAGCTCCTTCGGTAAGAAGAGATCAGGACCTTTATAAACTTTCATCCTTCGGTTTTTGGAAAGAACTTGAAAAAAAAGGAGGGGTTCCGGATTATATTTTAGAGAATGAAGAATATAAAGACTATCTGGAACCTATTCTCAGAAATGATTTTGAAGCTATAGAAACTTATAATTATAAGGAGAATAGGCCGGTGAATGTTGATATGACCGTAATGTATGGTACTGAGGAAAGCCTGGATCAGGAATCTTTGGTGAAATGGCAGGATGAAACAACAGGAGAATTGGAAATTTTAAGTTTTCCGGGAGATCACTTTTTCTTATTTAAAAATAAGCCAGTCATTATTGAGCATTTAAAAAATAAGGCTGAAAATATCAGTCAGCTTATATAATGATAGGTCTTACGAAGATTGATGGTTTATCGTGGAACGAAATAAAACATTATGTTACCATATTACCTAATAAAACAGAAAAAGAAAAAATTATGCAGCAGTTACAGGAGCAGGACCGATGTCTTGGGATAGTTGGAAAATTGTTGTTGCTTCATGCTTTAAAGAAAAAGAAAGGCTGGGAGAAAAATTTTCTCCCGGAGTTTTCTTATAATGAATTTAAAAAACCGTCTTTTAAAGATGTATCTTTAGGAAGTTTCAATATTTCCCATTCAGGAAATAAAGTAGCCTGCTTTTTTTCATCTGAGAATAAGAGAATAGGAGTAGACATCGAAAAAATTCAGGAAATAGAAATCAATGATTTTAGGACTGTCCTTACCTCTAAGGAATATACTTTATTACGGAATAGAAAGGCTGAAGATTTTTTTCAGCTATGGACGAAAAAGGAAGCTCTTGTTAAAGCAATAGGTATGGGATTTCATTTTGATCCTAAAAAGATAGAAATTGAAAAACATTGTATTGAAGATAATTTTGAAATGAGATTAGGTACGGATTCATGGCATGTTCACACATTCAGAAATTTGAAAGGATATGTGTTGTCTGCCGCTTCACCTGGAGGAAGAGTACCTGCTTTTGAATATGTGGAGAAGGAAAGTCTGTTTTTAATGTGAAATAAATAATTTATTTTTAGGTGTTTATCAGTATTTAGTATTGCTTATTTTTACAACTTTAACTATAAAGAGTTTAATCATGAGAAAGGCCATTTTAACAGGTGTATTCTTTTTGTCTATCCAAAGTTTAATGGGACAGAAACAGTCTATTTCCCAGGATAGTATTTCTCTTTTTTTCAGCGAAATTAAAGAAGCTTCAAATAGGAACATCCAGCTTTGGAATAAAAATTTATACGGTCCCATCCTTCTGATTGATCCTGAAACCAGAAAATTTTTTGCCAATGAACCTGATGCTGAGGGTACATTAGAACCTCATGGAAATTTTTACTCAGGAGTTTTTCCTGATAACATTAATATAGCTAATACAGCTATCGACTGGAAAGGGAAAAGCTGGGCTATGATTATGCTCCCCCTTCCAAAAAATAAAGAAGATAGAATTAATTTATTGGCTCATGAATCATTTCATAGCATTCAGCCTTCGTTAGGATTTGTCTTTAGCAACTCTGATAATAATCATCTCGATCAAAAGGGAGGAAGAATATACCTGCGTTTAGAGCTGGAAGCATTGAAAAAAGCAGTTCAGGCATCTTCAGAAAAAGAATTGCATCAGCATCTCACCAATGCATTTACTTTTAGAAAATACAGGCATTCACTTTATGGTAACTCGGATACTGCTGAAAACTTGTTGGAGTTAAATGAAGGGTTGGCTGAGTTCACAGGAGCTATGCTGAGTGGCAGAAATAAAGTACAGGCCACTTCGTCTTTTATAAAAGGAATAGATCATTTTTTTAATAACCCTACCTTTGTTCGTTCATTTGCTTATTATACTATTCCTGCTTATGGCTATTTACTGTATAATAAAGATAAAAACTGGAACAAGAATATTACAGATAAAACAGATCTGACGGATTACTTTATAAAAGCTTTTGAGGTTAAAATTCCTGCTGATTTGAAAAAGACAGCTGAAAATCTATCCAGCCGTTATAATGGAAAGGTAATCAATAAGGAAGAAGAGGCAAGAGAAGAAAAAATTAAAAAACTTATTGCCGATTATAAACTTAAATTTATAGATCAGCCTCATTTTGAGCTCAAATTTGTGAAAATGAGCATTTCTTTTGATCCAAGAAATATCATTCCGATAGAGAATAAGGGAACGGTTTATCCCAATATCAGAGTTACAGATAAATGGGGTATTTTAACTGTTGAAAAAGGAGCATTAATGAGTCCTGATTGGGATAAAATTTCAGTATCGAGCCCTGTTAAAACAGAAGGTAAAAAAATATCCGGTGAAGGCTGGATCCTTGATTTGGCTGATAATTATACCATTGAGAAAGATGGAATAAGTGGAAATTATAAGTTAAAGAAAATTACAGATTAACAAATGAAGACTAGGCATTGCCTAGTCTTTTATTTTTATAGCCAGAATTTCTCCTGTAGCACAAATCACACCATCTGCAGACAATGTCATATCAACCCATATTTTTCTTCCTTCGATCTTCCTTAACTTTCCTTTAAGTTCCAGCTGGATACCCAGAGGAGTGGGAGCTTTGAAATCCACCTTGAGAGAAGCTGTAACACAACGAACAGGAATAATACCCTCTAAAGGAATGTTTTCATTCTTACAGAAAAAGGCAGCAGCAGAGCCTGTACCATGGCAGTCCAGTAAAGAAGCAATCAATCCGCCGTAGACACTCCCCGGAATGGCAGTATATTTGGTTTCCGGACTGAAATGTGCAATGCTTTCATCTCCCTTTAAATAAGTTTTCAGCTGGAATCCTTCAGGGTTATTCTTTCCGCATCCGTAACAATGAGCCAGTTCATCAGGATACAGATCCTGGATGGCATTAGATTCTGATAAATTATTCATATAAGTTAAATTATGTCTTTTTAATTTTCATAAACGATAGTACGTTCCGTTCTTGAAAAATTTTCTATTTCATTACTGGTCGTATATTTCTCAATCCAGTTGCCTTTTTTGTCAAACAGGGTGTACACATTCCTTTCTTCTTTCGTGAATTTATTATTCATATAATACCTTACTTTATCCACTAAAGAATCCTTATAAAAATATTCCATTATCAGTGTATTTCCGTTTTCCAATTGATGAATGGTCTTTAGCATCTGATGATTTTTATAGAAAATAGTATAGACTCCTTTTTTGCCGGATGGAAAGGGGCTGAATTGTACCGATTGATTTTTATGATCTATTAAAGTAGTATCTGTTTTTATTTCCACTTTTTTGAGCTTCGGCTGTGTATTTATTGTTTTTCTTATTATTTGATTTTCTCCCAGCCGGGTATAGGTATTCTCCGAAATATCGGTTACTATCGTATCCTTACCTATAACCTCACTTACTATAAGTCGATAAGGCTCGATCTGTTCCCGGTAATATGTTTTGTAAATATAAATTGTATAATCAGGAGAGTTTACCGCATGGGTGCTATCTATCATTCCTTTTTTGTTAAAATAATAAGTTTCAGTATAAACAGGATTCTTATGAGAAGATACTTTGCCCGAACCCTTATCTCTTTCCCATGTCTTGATGGTGTAGGATTTAACTTTTCCCTTTGCTCCCAGAAAAGGTGGCGGAGTGGTAAATTCAGGAGCTAAATGATCGCTTTGTGCGAAATTCAGAGTGGGAATAAAAATCAGAATATAAAGGAGTATTTTATTCATAGATTATCTTAATTCTTGCATGTGTGATATATCAAATTTATCTATTTTTTTCTAATCCGACAATCTGAAAAAATCCTAAGCCACGTATAGGGATTTTAAATGAATTATCTATACATAAAAAATTCTACATTATCCAATCCTCTAATGAAATAACTTCCGCCTGTTTTGGAAAAACTTTTCTCATTAATACTTCATGAACTTCCTGATCCGAATCCAGACAGCCATCTGAAATTACACTGAGTTTAAAATCTTTATCAGCAGCCTCTCTTAAAGTCGACAGTACAATTCCACTTGTTGCAACACCTGTTAAAATAAGGTGTTGGATATTCTGACTTCGGAGTACAACCTCCAGATCACTTCCGCTAAAAGCGCTTATCCTGCGTTTTGTAATAATAATATCATTTTTTTCAGGGCTTAAATCAGGATGGATAGCCGACCAATTGCTCATATCCACATTTTCCAGATGCTTTTTAAAAGCATGAAAAATCTGATTATTTTCAGAAATTTCAGGAAGACCGTTTCGGAATCCTAACACTACAAAGATTACAGGGATCTGTTTTTCACAGGCTGATTGAATCGCTTTTGCAACATGATTAATGAATTCCGGAGATTCCGAAGCCATACTTAAAATTGATAGCTGCATATCCATGACCAACAAGGCCTTTTTCATATTTTCCATTATAATTGAATTAAATTTTATTGATAAACTGTTCTTTTGATTCTTCTAATAATTGTTCATTCACTACTTTAGTTTTTTTCTTTTTGAATAATAAGTTTCTAAAGGCCAATGCAATGAGAATCCCTGCAATTCCCTGAAATAGCAATGTCTTCGGTGCACCGATTTTCTCAGATATAAATCCTATAAAAACACTTCCTAAAGGAAGCATCCCGAAAATGGCAGTCAATAGAATACTGATCGCCCGGGAGCGCATTTCCGGGATAACCTCCGATTGCACGATAATATTACAGGTTGTAAATTGGGTAACGGCTCCGAATCCGGTAACCATTGCAAAAAACATGGATAAATAAAAATGGGTGGTATAAGAAAAACAAACCAACCCGATGCTCAGGATAACAGTACTCAGGATCAGGAAATTTCTCATTGAAGTTCCTTTTTTTAATGAAGCTAAAAGGATAGTTCCCATAACAGCACCGGCACCTATGAAAGCTGAGATATACCCAAAAGTAGTAGCATCACCTTTGAAAATTTCTTTTGCATAAACAGGAATTAATGTGTCATAAGGTAAAATCAGAAATCCTGTGATACTCAGCATCAGAATGACCAATCCGATAGAAGGTTCTTTCTTAATATATCTGAAGCCTTCCGCTAACTCTGTAAAAGTTCCTTTTTTATTGGTCTTCTTAGGGACGGCTTTTATTTTCATCATAGAAATAGAAATCATTACAGCTGCAAAGCTTCCTGCATTGATCAGGAAACAGATTCCTGCTCCGAACTGTTGTAAAATAATTCCGGAAAGAGCGGGCCCCAGTAGTTTGGCCAGACTGGCCATAGCAGCACTTAAAGAAAGAGCGCTAGGCAGATCTTCATCATCCGTTACCACTTCATTGATCATTGATTGGCGGGCCGGAACATCATAAGCATTGATGATCCCTAGGAAAACACTTAAAATTAAAAAACTCCAGATATTCTGATGTCCGGTTATGACCAGAAAAGCAAGCAACGAAGCTTGGATCAGTGATAAAATCTGTGTGATCTGTACGATTTTGTACCGGTTATATCTGTCGGCAGCAACTCCTCCGAATGCTGAAAATAAAAAAGAAGGAAACTGTTCCGCAAAAACTGTCAGCCCCAACATAAATGCAGAATGGGTCATGCTGTAGATTACCCACACTACAGCAGTTCGCTGCATCCAGGTTCCAAATTGTGAAACAGAGCGACCAAAGAAATATAATGTATAATTGGTGCTTCTGAATGCCCGGAATGTATTAATATTACTTATTTTGTTCATAAAAAAGATGATTTGACAAAATTTGTAAAAATGTCAAATTTTGAATAAAAAATTTTAACTGATATGTTTAACAACCATTGATGTCAATGTACTCACTGTATGATTTAAGTTTTTAAAATCGTTTTTCATAGCCATTTCCCGTCTGATTCCTCTTATGCTGCTTAGCAGAATAAAAATTAAGGTTTCCTGCTCTTCCATCGGAACCTCTGGAATTTCATTATTACTGATACATGTGGAAAAAGCCTTTAACAAAAGATTTTTTTCTGCCTCCATTAATCTTTGATGAGCTTCTATCATCACTTCACTGTGTTTCGATTTTTCTTCAACATTCATTCCCAACTCTATAGCTCTGAAAAATGAAGTTCTTTCTTCTGAAGTTTTGATTTTGGTTATACAGAATGCATAAATTTTCTCTTCAAAAGTATTTCCTTCATTCATATTTAAATCAATTTCAGTGATAACTTCTTTTACCAAACTGTTGAGAACTGCCTGAAAAACCTCCTCCCGATTTTTAAAATAATAATAAATAGAAGTCCTGCTTTTCCCGATTGCCTTGGAGATATCATCCATCGTCACCTTTTTCAGTCCATACTTTAAATACATTCCTGAAGCGGTTTCCAGGATTTGCTGTGAAAGCTGATCTGTTTCTGAATGTGATGACATTAATTCAATTTAGAAACAAAATTACATCATATTTGACATTGTTGCAAATTTTGTCAAATTTATTTTAACTCCATAAAAATACCCCTGAAAATTCATACATTTTTCCAGGGGTAGCGCTAAAAACAAATGGACTCTTGGATTTAATTAATAAAGCGTTTTGTAAACCAAGTGTCAAGAAAATTAATACTGATATTGAACATATGATAGTTTTCCCTGATGGCGACATTCTTTTGAAGCCCATGGATTCCATATCCGTAATTGATGTTCAGGTTGATTTTATTTAATGGGATTCCTATTCCTATAGTAGCTTCTGCTTTATCAATTTTGGCATTATTGATTTTATAATATCCCGTGTCATAATTGATCCCGAAACGATAGACAAATGCCTCAGTAAATGATGTAATACGTTTTCTTTCCGGAAGAAGTTCAAAGCCTAATCCGTAGGTATTTTGCCGATAATACTTTTCTGAAGTTACCGTACTTTTTACCTCATTCCAATTATTTTGGGTAAAATCAAAAGTAGCACGGTATCTGTCATTTTTAAGGATACTTATACCGACTCCCATTTCAAGTGGAAGAGCAGAATCTTTGGAAGATAGTTTTGAAGTAACTGCATTCGTGTCGTCTCTGTTCTCTGTGTAGGTAACCTCTCCTTTTGAGACTAATTTACTTTTAAAATTAACGGTTCCTCCCAAAGTAAGTTTAAGATTGCTATTCTCAAAAAGATGATTATACTGAGTTCCTAACCCATAACTGAAACCTGTATACCGGATATCCCTGCTGATGGCCAGTTCTGATGTAGTGGTGATGGTTTCAGTACGGAGAATTGTTCCGAAATTGTTTTTTACTTTTCCTCCTACACTCCAGTTATCATTAATTTTATAAGCCAGGCTGACTCCCCAGTTGGAAATACCTCCGCTTCCTTCATAAGTGATAGGGTAGGTTACGGTTGTTCCTTCTACAGGAATGGTCGATGCGATTTTATAATCTGCTGAAGTAGTAGGCTGTAAGCTCATACTGACAAATGCATTTTTTGATACCCTTAAAGCCACTCCGAAATTGGTGAAATTGGAGTTCAGCCTTTTATCTTTACCTAAATTACTGGTAATGGTATTGTATTTCAATAAACCGCTGATATCAAAAACCACATTTCTGGTAGAGATACTTGTCATGGCTGAAGGGTTTTTTGAGTTGATATAATCCGGTGCGTCCAGAGCAATACCGGTATTTCCTAAAGCAATATTTCTGGCATTATCCACATTATTGAACATTCCGATCCCGAAATAAGAATAAGGAGATGAATTTTGTGCTGAATATTCCTGCGTAACAACGCACGTAAGAAGTATAATAATGATATTGAGTTTTTTCTGCATGAGTTCTGAATTAATATCCTAAAATATAAACCTTAAGCTTGGCCGGATTGGTTTTGTTTTTTGTATCTCCCAATACTGCTTTCCCTGCGAGAACATCCGAATAAGAAGAGGGATAAATAAGTAAATTATAATTGGAGTTGACTGTTTCAGATAATATAGTACTGACGTAGCTCTGTAATGAGAAGTTATAAGCATGCTCATTCTGAAACTCACTGTCATTGGATAGGCTGACAGTGACTTCTGTTCCTGAAGAATCCGTTGTACTCGATACGATTTTATTCGATTTATCCCCCCAATAATAATAAAGAGGACTTGCATTATAGAAATTATTGGAATAAGAACCGGCAACAGGACTTAAAGAAAGAGTTGCATCAATTACCTTATAGTTCTCATAAATATTTTTAAGTGATTTCAGATAAGGAATTTCTACTTTAGTAAAGACCCCGATTCCTGCCATAAGATAACTCTTATTTTCTAAATTTAAGGATGAAACTGGACTTTGGGGAGTTAGATTGGCAAGATCGGAGCCTGTGAAATCACTTTTAATTTTGTTATACTGATAGGTTGAGCTTGGATTGAGGTCCAATGTGTATTTTACTTCTTCTGTTCCGTTCTGTGAGGCGGTGTGATAATACATGCGCACTACATTGGTAACCTTTTCTTTAGTACTTTTATTGATTTGTACCTGATAAGATGTATCCATTCCGAAACGAAGCATGGCATTATTATCCGAAGAAGGAACCAAGGCTAGGCCTTTGTAGAAGTTTAGGAAATATTCCTGAGTGTTTACGTCGCTGTTTTTTAGAGTATTAAATAAATTTTGCCCGTAAGACTGATCAAGACGTACTTTTACATAACTACTGTCTGTTCCCGGTCTTGGATAAAATTCTGCATTCCCCACTGAGGTGGAAGAATAGCTGAAATCACTTGTATTGTAAAGATATCCGTTGTTCAGCTTGATTCTGCTTTGTAAAGGATATACATTGAGTTTATAACTCTTAAGAGTATCCCCATAATAGAAATTGGTATTGGTAAGATACATTACAATAGAATCAAAAACTGCAGTAGTGGGAGAAGTAAGCGTATAGGTGCTGGGGGTAAGCTCAAAGAGGGAGGAAGAATTTACCTGCCCGAATGTCTGATCCTTTATATTTCCGATCATCATTACGCTCTTTCCGGAAGTAGTCACAGAATCCATCATGATGGTCGACATTTTTACGGTAAGTGTATCCACCATTACCATTTTGGACTGGGCATCCATCCAGGAGCTTCCCACTTCATACGTATTGCTTTCATCTTCACAGGAAAATAAAAACAACATTGAAATACATAGTAGAAGATATTTATACATCTTTTTTCCGCAAACATATACTGAACACCTCCATAGGATAAAATTTATTCTCCCTTTTCTCCTGACTTGTAGACAATACTAAATTCTTCATAGATAAATACTTATTATTAAGTTAATTTCTGGTCCGTCATTAAAAAGAGGTCATTGGCCTATAAAAAAGCCTCATTCGTCTAAAAAATTTTCAAAATAACCTAGAATGAAATTTTTTTGCACAAAAAAGAATGAAAAATGAATAACAAACTTTCAATCTTAGCTCTTGCTATAGCGGGTACATTTTTACTAAGCTGTCATAATGATGATGACGATGAACTCATGGGAAACTGGCAAAGAGTTTCAGATCTGGACGGTAAACCACGTTCTAATGCATCTGCATTTGTAGTGAGCGGAAAAGGATATATCACCGGAGGTTATGACGGGGAATATTATTATAATGACTTGTGGAGTTATGATCCAAATCTCAATTCCTGGACTCAGAAAGCGGATTTTCCTGGAGTAAAGAGAAGCTCTGCTGTAGGATTCAATACGGATTCTTACGGATATGTGGGAACAGGTTATGATGGATTGAATAAACTGAAAGATTTCTATAAGTATGATCCTGTATCCAATTCATGGAGCCAGATTGCTGATTTTCCGGGTACAGAAAGGTATGCAGCCTTAGCTTTTGGGATAGGAACTAAAGGATATGTAGGAACAGGATATGATGGAAGTGAGCTGAAAGATTTCTATAAATATGATGAATCTTCATCTTCATGGAGTACGATTACAAGTTTGGGAGGATCTAAAAGAAGAGACGGATCAGCTTTTGTTATCAATAATATAGCTTATATAGGATTCGGAAGTAATAATGGAAGTCTTGTTTCTGATTTTTGGGCTTTTGATCCTGGTACAGAGGTATGGACAAGAAAAGTGGATACCAGTAATGATGATGATTCCCAGAACAGGGTTTCTACGGCTGCTTTTGCTGCCGGAGGTCTGGGATATGTTTCAACGGGATCGGTTAGCGGAGTAGTGAGCACCACATGGGAATATAATCCTGCTTCCAATGATTGGACGGAGAGAACAGGATTTGAAGGATCAGCAAGAGAAAGTGCCTGTGCATTTTCATTAGGAAGCTACGGATATGTGCTTACCGGAAATAGCGGTTCTTCTTATTTTGATGATATCTGGGTATTTCATCCATCTGAAAGTCAGGTTGATAATGATTAAGAACTATTGGAAGTTATTTTTTTTTCCTGTATTATTTCTGATAAGTTGTGGACAAAAAAATAATAATCTTGATATTAAGATTACCAAACAGGATTCGGGATATGGTTACCAGATTATAAAAAACCGAAAGATTGTTATAAACCAGCCTTATATTCCTGCTATCAATGGAGAAATACCTTTTAAGAGCAGTGAAGAGGCGCAAAAAACAGCAGAACTTGTGGTAAGTAAAATAGGGAAGTATTCCTTACCAAGAGTTTCAGTACATGAGCTGGATTCTATGAAGATTGAGTATTGACGCGGAAATTCCTTCGATTTTAATTGAAGGAATTTTGTGCTTACTAATAACGAGAACAAAATATTTTTGATGAGATCATCTTTTAAACAGATAAAAAGCATATACATTTACCATTCGATCATATGGGTGATCCTTATTCTTTCAAAACTGAGCATGGATTATTCCGTATTTGGAAGTATTCTTCTTGGACTTAATTTCAAGATGTTTTTGGTCTTCTTTATACTTTTTTATCTTAACTATGGTTTGTTTTTGCCTTTTCTTATTAAGCAGAAGCCTAAAACAATTATTATTATTACCATTTCATTTGTGGTGATTTATGTAAGTTTAATGATTGCTCTTTTGCCTCCATTACCTAAATATCCACCATTTCCACCAGGAGATTTTCCCGGACCGGGAAGAATGATGAGGTTTGACCGTGGTCTGAATTTTCATGATATTTTTTTTAAAATAGGAATTTTCTCTCTTGTTTTCAGTACCATGCTTTTTTTTGTGGATAAATGGATGCAAAATGGAAAAATGATCAGAGAACTGGAATTTGAAAGACAGTCCAGCGAATTAAAAATTTTAAGGGAACAGATCAACCCACATTTTTTCTTTAATGCACTCAATAGTATTTATTCACTGTCTATTACTCAGTCTAAAGATACCCCCAGAGTAATTCTGATTCTGTCTGATATTATGAGATATGTGATCAATACCAAAAACAGACAGAAAAATAATCTCAATGATGAGATTTCCAACATTAAGAAGTATGTAGAAATACAATCGATACGTTTTAAAGTATTCAATAATATTTATTGTGAATTTTACGGTCATTTTGAAGCCTATGAAATTGAGCCTTTGCTTCTTCTGACTTTTGTCGAAAATGCATTTAAGCATGCAGATTTAAGAAAAGGACCACTGGATATTAAAGCTTATTTGGAAAATGGATTACTGGATTTCAGTATTAGGAACTTTTATGAAAAGAAAAAAACTGAGACCCCGGATGATAATAAATTGGGAATAAAAAATACTACCATGAAACTGGATCTTCTTTATCCTGATCAATATCAACTGGATATTGATGATAATGGTTCAGAATATAAAATTAATTTAAAACTTCAGCTGAACTCATGATGAATTGTATAATTGTTGATGATGAAGAACTGGCTCATCACGTCATTGAAGAATATATTTCCAGAATTCCTTTCCTGAATCTTGTTAAAAACTGTTATGACATTCAGGAAACTATAGGCGTCCTGCAAAATAATAATATAGACCTTATTTTTCTGGATATCAATCTGCCGAATATTTCTGGGATAGAGTTTCTAAAAAGCTTTAATAAACTTCCTGACGTTATCATTACTACAGCGTATGATGACTGTGCTGTTCAGGGATTTGAAATGGATGTGATCGATTATTTATTGAAACCATTTTCTTTTGAGAGATTTCTTAAGGCAGCTTATAAATGCTATAATCTGAGTAATAATGCAAAAATTTTACAGGAAAGCGGTAATCAGATGCATCTTAAAGAATCATTCATTTTTGTACGCTCAAATAACGAAGATGTGAAACTGAATCTAAATGAAATCATAAGAATCAACGGGCTGAAAGATTATATCATTATTCATACCAACAAAAAGAAGCTCATTGTACATCATACGATGAAATCAATTATGGAAAAAATCAATTCTGAAAATTTTATCCGTATACATAATTCACATATTATTTCACTTCAGTATGTTCAAAGTATAGGGAAGAATAGTTTAATGATTGAAAATGAAAGGATTCC